>JAOUJL010000259.1 GCA_029883255.1 Candidatus Bathyarchaeota archaeon
CATGGGAAGTTGGCAGGTTGTAAGTCTGAACCTTCCAAGGATGGCCTATAAAGCTAATGGCGAAGACGACAGACTCTTTGAAGAAAGCCGGAGATTAATGGACTCTGCAGTTGAAGTGTTTAAAATCAAAAAGAAGTGGATGGACCTCGTGGCAAAACACAATCGAATACCCTTCGCGACGCAACGTCCATTGGATCCAAAAACTGGTAGAAAGGGAACTTCAGCAGTAGACTTTGATGAGCTAGCCTTTACGATAGGCATTGTGGGCGGAAATGAGATGGCTCAGTGGCATACGGGCTACCAACTTCATGAGGATTCTGAGGCAATTAGGATTCTTGTTAAATTGATTCTTGAGATGCAAAAGTACAAGAAGGTGCTTGAAGAAAAAACAGGCCTTAAACTTGCTTTGGCCAGAACGCCAGCTGAATCTACGGCTCAAACGTTTGCGATAGCAGATGTTTTGACAGATGATTATCGCGATAAAGCTGAGAAACTTGTTAAAGGAGACGTGAAAAAGGCTAGGTTTTTGCTTGCCAGAAGAGAAAGTGATGTTCCTATTTATTATAGTAACGGGACTCATTTGGATGTTGGAGCTAAGGTGAGTTTGCTGGATAGAATAGACATAGAGCAGAAGTTTTTCCCGCTTTTGAATGGAGGGGACATGTTTCATGTGTGGCTTGGAGATGCTTCTCCAGATGCTGAGGCGCTCTATAAATTAACTAAGAGAATAGCCACGAAAACTCATGTAGGCTACTACGCCTACACAAAAGATCTGACAGTTTGCAATGATTGTGGGCGAGTTACGTCGCCCCTTAATGAGCGATGTCCAAACTGTGGTTCCTCAAATGTAGAATGGTGGTCAAGAGTAACGGGTTATTATCAAGCGGTGAGCGGGTGGAACAAGGGAAAAGTGAAAGAGCTTCAAGATCGACATCGATACCTTGTTTGAGGTTGTCTCCTTCTTTTTACACATCCCAATTTCGAAGACTTGAGACTGGAATCATTCTGTTGTGCCCAGAATAAGTGCTAAGAGCGCCATTCTTACGACGATGCCGTTCCAAACCTGCTGGAAATATCTGGCGTGTGGTGTTGCGTCCACCTCGTCTGCTATTTCATCAACTCTTGGAAGTGGGTGCATGATGACCAAATCTTTCTTCACGTTTTCTAGCACATCACAATCAATTTTGTAGGCGCCTTTTACCTTTGCGTACTCAGCCATGTCTGCAAATCGTTCCTTCTGAATTCGCGTCATGTAGAGCACATCTATTTCGGGTAAGACTTCTTCGATGCCTGTTATTTCTGCCACTTCTATTTTTTTCTTAATCGCATCCAAGACTTCCCTTCGCATTCGAAGAAGCTCAGGTGAAATCAAATGTAACTTGACTTCGTAGAGTGAAAGCGCGTATGCAAGGGAGTGAACGGTGCGTCCATAACGCAGGTCGCCTACTAAGGCGATGTTAAGCCTGTCGATTTGATTCTTTTCCTTTAGGATCGTGTACAAATCTAGTAAGGCCTGCGTTGGGTGTTCTTCTGCACCTGATCCTGCGTTGATTATTGGGATTTGGGCGAATTCGGCTGCGAGTCGAGCTGCCCCCTCTAGTGGATGTCGCAGTGCAATGACATCGGCGTAGTTTTCGACAACGCGGATGGTGTCAGCGAGGTTTTCACCTTTTTTGACTGAGGCTATTTCTGGTTTGGCGAATCCTATTGCGGAGCCTCCGAGTTTGTGCATTGCTGCTTCGAAGCTTAGTCGGGTTCGTGTGCTTGGTTCGAAGAAGAGTGTTGCTAGCATCTTTCCGTGAAGCATGTCTGAGCCGCTTTTTGCAAGGGGTTCTATTGCTTCTGCGGTTTTTAGTATGTAGTCGATTTCTTTTCGAGTGAAGTCTTTGATGGAGATTATGTCTCGTCCCTTGAATTTCAAGTTTTGACACCAGACATGTTTTTAGGAAGTGATAAATAACTCTTTTACTCGGTTACGCCTAATATGGTTTCAGTTTGGTGGTTGATATGGCTAGAAAGACTTTATGGGTGTCGAAGATTAAGGATGGTACGGTGATTGATCATATTACGAGTGGTCACGCGTTGGATGTTGTTAGGATTTTGGGGATTACTGGTCGTTCGGAGGGTGTTGTTACGGTGGCGATGAATGTTCCGAGTAAGAATCTTGGTGTGAAGGATATAGTTAAGGTTGAGGGTAGGGAGTTGAATTCTAAAGAGGTTGATAAGATTGCGTTGTTGGCTCCGCATGCTTCGATTAACATTATTCGAGATTATAAGGTTGTGGAAAAGCAACATGTTAAGTTGCCTTCTGTTATTCGTGGGATTGTGCGGTGTGCGAATCCTTCTTGTATTTCTAATAGTGATGAGCCTGTGGAGGCTAAGTTTTATGTGGATTGTGGGGAGCCTTTGTGTTTGAGGTGTCATTATTGTGGTTGTGTTATGGAGAAGGTGGATATTCTTAAACAGTTTTAGGTTCTTGTGTGTGTATGTTTGCTGCGTTGTCTGCGTCTTCCTCTCTCTTTAGACCCTCCCTCTAATTTTTCAGTTTCTTATTCTCTCTCTTTATAGACCCCCTACCTAGGGGGGAGGGTGGAGGAAGTGGAAACTGGCGTTACAGCTTGAAGATGTTGTCTAGCTTGTGGATTCTTTCATTGAAACAGAAATTACATGGTTTTAAGAACAGAAAAAAAGAGAATTT
>JAOUJL010000260.1 GCA_029883255.1 Candidatus Bathyarchaeota archaeon
CTACTATGGCTTTTTCTCCAGGCTTGAGTGTTTTCACTTTTCCTCCTATCTTAGGGGCGCAGTCTTTTGGTGCGATTATCGTGGTGTGGTCCTCGCGAATCTTGTTGATCTTAAAAGGATCGCAGTGATCGTGGTGGGAGTGGGTTACGAGTATGAGATCTGCCTTCTCGTCGTATTCTCCCTCATAAGGGTCTATGTAGATGGTTTTGCCCTCTGCTTTGACAATGAAGCTGGCGTGGCCCAACCATTTCACTAGAAAATCCATTCTTTACACCACCCTTCCATGATACTTGGAATTTATTTATTTTTTTCTTCTCCCCGATTTCTTCTAGAGCGCATATAGAGTTAATGCATGTCTTTTAATTGTTTTTTATTTTTCAACTAAACCCTTTATAGACGTGACAAAAGAATTACTCACCATGACGACAAGAACAATAGGCCTCTTTAACACACTTCTAATGCTAACTCTGATAATCTTTTGGGGAAGCTCATTTGTGGTTGTCAAGATAGCGCTAGATGAGGGATTGACTCCAGTTGCAATAGCAACCTTCAGATTTCTCATTGCAGGCGGACTCTTCCTTGCCACGCTTCTCTTTAAGAAGAATAAAGAACGAGATTACAAACTTCTTGTTGAAAAGAGAGACGCCGCGACATTGCTGTTTCTCGCTCTCACCGGCGTCACTTTTTTCTTCACTATTCAGTACACGGGCATTAAGATGGCAGGGCCATCCATCGCCGCGATTTTCGTCTGTCTCCTTTCGCCGATTTTCATCTCTGTTCTTTCCGCTAGAATGTTTGAGGAACATCTGATGAAAAAGCAGATTTTTGGAATTGGACTTGCTGTAGCAGGTGGGTTCATTGTTATTGCAGGTGGTACTTTGAGCTTTCCGAGCGACAGAGAATTCTTTCTGGGAAGCTTGATCTTGCTTTCTACTCCAGTTCTCTGGGCCGCGTACAGCCTCTTGGGAAAGAAGATAGTGAAGAAGTATAATCCTTTTCTCGTTGTGGCTTACATAACTGTGCTAGGGGGATTGTGTCTAATCCCTTTTTCTTTGGCTGAAAACTCTCTTCATCAAATATTCACAATGAGCCTCTACGGTTGGCTGACAATTCTCTTCTTATCTCTTACCTGTTCGCTGTTAGGATACTACATCTGGTTCTACGTGCTAAAAAAAGTGGAAGCAGCAGTGACTAGTTCATTCCTATTTGCAGAACCATTGGTCACTGTGTCATTCGCGGTCACGTTTGTCGGAGAAGAGTTAAGCCTGTCCATTCTTGCAGGAGGGCTTCTAATCTTTATGGGAGTCTACCTCGTCACCACGAAATAAACGCAGTTAAATTACTAACATAAGCTTTAAGCTTCTTTGGCTTTTCCTTGTCTATGTATGCATCACAGTCATATTGTCGAAGCAGTTTCTTTAGAGGCTTCGCATCCAGCAATGTAAAATGTTAAAGGTTGCGCGCGCAGATGATGAAGGTTTTCGTGTGTGAGTTTCTGAGAAATATCTTTCACCAGTAACTAATAATTTAGTATCACACAAGACCACTCTATACGGACTAGACCTACAAAAACAAAACAATTTTACCAATCAACCTTATAATTTAGATAGAAAATGTCCGAAAAAGAATTCACGCGCGCATACAATCTAATATTAGCAAGCTCATGTAATCGGAGCGCCAATTATGAAATATGAAATCAGATGCTCAAAATGTGGTCGTATGTCTTCCAGCATACTAGATTTTAGATGCTTTTGTGGTTCGCCGCTTGAAATACACTTGAATTTCAACTTTGAAAAGTACCTAAGAAACTCATCGAAACGAAGGAGGTAACTATAGTGAAAGCATCGCTCTCATCAGATACTCTTAAGGTACTTCCAGTTTTGGTCTGTAGAAAGGGAGAGGGGGAAGAAAAATTTACGGAGAAGGTGGGGCAACTCACGAATCAGCTTACATTTGAGGCTCAAGTCTTAAAGGAAATTATTGTTAATGATAAAAAGGACGTTTCGCTCTTAGATAAGCTTGTAGAAAAGGCCGATGTCATTCTCTTATATAAACCTCACCTCGGTTTGGGGAACTGCGTGATTAAAATCTCCGAATATGGTCTCCCCATAATCCTTTTCAATGAAGAAGGTAAAGTCAACAATCCCTTGGATGCTTTAGAATACATCCATCCCAGAGAAAAAGCATGGGTTACCGTTGATTATCCTGATGTAAATTCACGCTTAAGACTTCTTTCAGTCAAGAAAAAGATAGAACATACAAAAATACTGGTTTTGAATGCGAACTATCCCCATTGGGAGAGATTCCTTTGTCGCATTCCCGGAGGGTTTGAGGCTATTAAAGAAAGATTTGGAATCGATCTGGAATACGTAGAAAGCAAAGACGTAATTGGAAGATGGAAAAACATGGAGGAAAAACGTGCAACACCCACGGTTAAAAAGTGGATGAAAGAGGCAGAAAAGGTTGTTGAACCACAAGAAGAAGACCTCATAGCAGTGGCGAGACTATATCTTGTAATGAAAGATCTCTTAAAAAAGAAGAGCGCACGGGCAGTAACAATGGCTTACGGTGACGATCCATTACCCGTTCCTTGATTTGCGTATACGAATTTGAGGGATGAGGGAATACCCGCCGCCTGTGAAGCAGACATCGTCTCCCTCCTCTCTATGGTTATTCTACATCAC
>JAOUJL010000261.1 GCA_029883255.1 Candidatus Bathyarchaeota archaeon
CAAGCAGACTTTCAGAGCCTAAGCCAGAAAACTTAGGTGAACTAGCATTAACAGTAAAATCGATCAATGCAGACATGGGCGTAGCTTACGACGGAGATGCTGATCGTTCAATTTTCGTCGATGAAAAGGGCGAAATCTACTGGGGAGACCGAACCTTTGCTCTCATCGAAAAACACTTTTTACGAAACAAACCTGGAGAAATAATTGTCACCCCAGTAAGCTCCTCCACTCTCATCAAAGAAATAGCAGATGAATATGGGGGTAAAGTTGTTTGGACCAAAGTTGGCAGCATAGTTGTTTCTCACGTGATGAAAAAAGTAAACGCAAAACTCGGGGGTGAAGAAAACGGTGGCGTATTTTATGCGCCTCATCAACCAGTTCGAGACGGAGCAATGACCACCGCGTTGATCTTGGATATTATGGCAAAAACCGAAAAGAAACTATCAGAATTGCTAGCGGAACTACCTGTCTACTACATAGAAAAAGATAAGGTGGAGTGTCCAAACGAACTCAAAGAACGAGCGTTGAAAGAACTCATTAGAAAAGTTAAGGACATGAACATAGACATAACTGATGGCGTAAAAATATGGTTCACAGACAAAAGTTCAATTCTTATAAGACCTAGTGGAACCGAACCTATCTACCGATTTTATGCCGAGGGAAAAACAAAGAGTAAAGCGGTTCATCTTATTAACGAATACAAGGCAAAACTTAATGAAATAATAAATAAATGCAAAAGCTGCTGATTCTGTAAATCTTTAACAACCCGGTCAAATACGTAAAGACAATGTAGAGAATTGAGACGAAGTGAAAAAAGATGCCCGAAATGATGACACTCAAAGAAGACATTGAAACCCCTGAAAAACGCGAAAAATACACACTTAGCGTTATAGGATGCGAACGGATGGGCCTGTCTCATGCTTGCCTTTTCGCCGAAGCAGGGTTCAAAGTCATTGCTGCGGATGTAAATCAACGCACCATCAACCTGATAAAGAAAGGCAACACCCCATTTATGGAGCCTGGACTTAACGTGCTTGTAGAGAAGCACATAAAAAATGGTCATCTTACAGCTACACAGGACGCTAGAGAAGCTGCCTCAGCAAGTGACATCATCGTGTTTGTTGTTCCAACGCCTATCGATAGAAGGAAAAAGCCTGACTACTCGGCTATTGAGAAGGCATGCAAAGACGTAGGTATGGGGCTGCGTTCAGGCTCTATGATCATTTTTGCAAGTGCAACCGGTCCCGGGGTGACCGAAAGCCTAGTAAAGGAAACGCTTGAGAACACATCTGGCCTAAAGGCTGGAATCGACTTTGGTTTGGCCTACAGTCCGATTCGGGCCATCCCTGGGCAAGTTTTACAAGACGTCAATGCTTGCACAAGGGTTGTTGGAGCTGTCGATGAACAAAGCTTGAGAATCGGTTGCCTTGTTTTAAGCACAATTGTAACTGGAGAAATAGTGAAGGTGAAGAACATAAAGACAGCGGAAGCTGTCAGGCTATTCGAAAGTGTTTATCAGGATGTCAACCTTGCGTTGGCAAACAACTTTGCTCTCTTTTGCGAAAAAGCAGGAATAGACATCGTTGAAGCACAAAAAGCAGCCCGCACGCAACCCAACTGTCATCTGCCCACCCCAGAAATTGTCAACGAATATGTCACAGAAGACCACTATCTTCTTGTTGAAGAATTGGAAACATTGAACGTAAAGCTTCCCATGTTAACGCTTGCAAGAAAAGCAAATGATGAAATGTTGGGGCATGCGGTTCGTTTGGTGAGAGATGCATTGCGAGTGTGTGGTAAGAGCATGCAAAGAGCTAAGGTTACGGTCTTTGGCATTTCTTGTCGCCCAAATGTGAAAGTGACAAAGAGTTCCCAAGCAAAGAAGCTCGTAAATATGCTAAGCAAAAAAGGCGTGCTGGTTCGAGTGTATGACCCCTTTTTTTCGTATAAAGAATTAGTGAAAATGGGGTATTCTACCGAAAGAACTTTGAAGAAAACCGTTGAGATGGCAGATTGTTTAGTCATTGCTGTGGGCCACGATCGGTTCAGACGATTAAGTTTGGGCAAAATCAAGTTTTTGGTTAAAAAACCCGCTGCAATTGTTGATATGGGCGTTGTCATAGATCCTGTCAAGGCGGAAAAAGAGGGCTTTGTATACCGTGGTTTAGGGAGAGGTATTTGGACCAAATAATCGTAGGGTAACGGCTATGAGAAGAGGCTCTCAGTCTACCTCGTTGTAGCAAGTTAAAGTAGAGTTAAAGAAGAGAATCTCAGAAAGGGTCTCTCTTTTTTCGATTATTCACTAACTATAATGTTTCCCTAGTATCAACTTTTGTCACATCAATCACGATACTCTTTTGTACTGGAATCTAGATTCATAAAGATAAAATACAGATAATATGGAGTTTCAGAAGGCTGAAGGAGTCACAAACTCGGTAAATTGAAAAAGCATTGAAGTGCAACAAAAATGATTGTCTTATTAATTTCCGTGTTGATATCATTCGTTACAACTTTTTTCATCACCCCACATTTCACAAGATTCTTGCACACCGCTGGAATTGTTGGTTTAGACCTCCAGAAAAAGAACAAACCAAAGTTGGCTACTTCTGGAGGGATTTGTGTCGCCTTCGGAGTTTTATCTGGCCTGTTGGCCTACATAGGTTTGCAGACGTATTTAGGGTAT
>JAOUJL010000036.1 GCA_029883255.1 Candidatus Bathyarchaeota archaeon
TCGGTTTTTCATTTTAGCTTCTCTGCAAACGTGTTCGAGCACTTCGGTCTCCGATGCTTTTTTCATAGGTCTCTCTGTTAACTATAATGTGAAAAATATAATAGCATTTATGCATGTGCTATTGCTCTGTCTCTTTGAAGATAATGGAATGTAATGATTTTCTATCTTTACAACCAGTTAGGAAATAAAGTTCAGTTTAAGGATTCTGAAGTGCGATTTTGAGGAGGTGTTGTTGTTATGTCTTCCCTAGTTTCGCTGATGCTCTTATTGCCTTTTTTCCTATTCGATTTTTATTGGGTCTCCTTTAGGTTTCTTTTTCTCTCTAATTTTTGGTAGAGTAACCTCTAAGACTCCATTTTTATAAACCGTCTTAGCCTTGTTAGGAATGACCGCCGCTGGCAACTTGATTTCTTTGAAGTATTTGTGCTTGGGTGTGTCAACCGAGACGGTTAAAGTGTTTTCTATTCCATGCAGTTTGATATCTTCCTTTTCGACCCCAGGCAATTCAGTTACAACTTTGATTTCATCGTCGGTGCTTACCACATCTACGAGTGGTTCACGTTCCTCTTTAACGTCTAAAGTAGGTCTTGTGAGCCCGAAGGCTTCGGGTTTGAGCGAAGGCTTGATGTTGCCAAATTCCCTTATCTTCGGCTTTCCATCTGGGCCGACGGTCATGCTGTAGCCGTAGACGAAGGGCCCCCACTCACGGATGGTTGAACCGTCTGGAAGCTTATGTTCACGTACCAAATCCTTTGGAACACGGGTCCGGAATTCCTTAAATTCTCTCTCCATCATCTCCTCCATGTCTTTGATCATCTCATCGATGTCTCCGAAAAACCAGTTTCCGAAATAGGGAAAGCGACGCATCCTTTTTCTGAACCATTCTGGAAAATATTCCCAACTCATTAATCGTTCACCTTCCAAAAAAACACATAATTAGAATTCTATAAAAATCTATCCATTTTTAATACTTATACGTTGGACGTTGAATGTTTGATTCGTGAAAAATGTATGTTAAGAATGACAGAGCAACTGGCAAAGCAGTTGGCTAATCCTAGCGAATTCTTCAATAGCGTGCGAATTGAGAATTGGAAACCCGGCTTCGTTTTCTTTCTGCATGCATCAAGAGTTATAGCAGAACAGAAAGAGCTAATAGACTTCTGGAAGACACAAAAGAAATACTTTGACTACTCTCTCTGAACGAGGGGTTGTAATGGTCTACATTAGAACAGTTGCAGCCATTCTGATGTTGTTCGTCGTAGCTTTGCTCATTCTAAACAAATTCTTAAGATCAGAATGGATATGGCTCATATCCATTGCCATAATGATAATGGCAGTTGTAATTTATTTCATTCCTCGCTTAAGGAAATGTAGAGACCATGTTGCCATTGCTTAACGGCTATCCGCAAAAGCAACACTACCAGCAGCCATAGTTCACAGAAGAAAGCCTTAATCCAACTATTGTTGAATCTTACAGTGGTGATTAGGTGTCTTTGACTTTACGTGATGCTCAGCATCTTTGTTGGAAAAACTTCAAGAGGATTAATGAGAGGCTTGACCCAAAAAGGGGTAAAGGCTGGACGCCTTTTGTCATGGTTACGGATTTACTTGAAGAGGCTGGCGAGGTGGCTGCCGTGGTCAAGGGATTGGAAAGCTTTAAGCCGCCTGACAAGTCTAAAACAAAAGAGATGTTAGCCACAGAGCTTTCAGACTTGCTTTACATAATCTTCGTTTTGGCTGAGCATTACGGCGTAAACTTGGAAGAATCGTTTCTGCAAACAGTTAACGACTACATACTCAGGTTCATAAGCTAAACAAATAGGCACTGCTCCAACATCCCTACATGAGAGATACGAGGATTTGTACGGGAGACGTTGCACACCATTCTACGTGCGCATAGAGGCATTCACTTGCTGCTGGGGCATAGGAAACAGCTAGATCGGAAGTAACAAGGTTTCTGAAGTAGCCCACTTAACACGCGCACTGCTTAGTAGTCCTAATTGCGGTTTCATAAGCTTTAACTCCAATTATGTTACGAACAGTGATATGAGCGAGTAAAAAAATACGTGATTAGTGATGAAAATCCATAGATTGATGGTTAAGGACGTTATTACCCTGCAAACAGACGCATCAGCTTATGATGCTGTAAAACTTATGAATAAGAATAGAATAGGTTGCTTAGTGGTTTTAGATAACGGTAAGATCGTTGGGATTTTAACCGAAAGAGATCTGCTTGAAAGAGTTTTGGAAAAAGGCAAGAATCCAAAGGAAACTAGGGTTTCAGAAATAATGACAAGACAAGTCATAGTTGGAAAGCCAGACATGCAACTTGTCGAAGCTACGAGACTTATGTTTGAAAACAAAGTGAAGAAACTACCTATAGTAGAGAAAAACCGATTAGCAGGTCTAGTTACCTTGACCGACATAGCTCGCGCTACGAGTGTTGATAAAAAAACCTTAGAACTAGTTGAAGCACTGTCAAACATGCATATGATCTAGCAAGCCTATGCTGTTTGCGCGCTAGGGCGTTTAGAAATTGGTGTAAAATGGTTTTAAATCCGTTTTTGCGTTTTCAGGCTTGTTTTGACCTTCTTTTGTGAGCGTGTTTTTGGGGATTGTGGGATGTAGACGAAGGTTTCAGCGAGGGTGGTAAATCCACTATTCATCGTTTTTGTCCTTCTAGACCGCACCATTATATTTACACGCGGTGATAATTGGTTTTTTCATTTCATGAAGCACAGTTTCTTTCAAAAAGAAGCGAAAGATATCAGCTGAGTTGCGTATGAAAAAAGCTCAAAAATGGCCCTAAACCCTCAAAGGAGAATTAAGACCATTTTTTCTATCGCGCCTTCATGAATCCAGACTATAGCGTGCATAAGGTCAAGAGTTCCCAATGTCCGTTGATCACGGATGAGTTTCTCGCCGAGATGCGAGGGAACATGACTGCTGACGCTTACGAGATGGAGTATGAGGCTGAGTTTGTTGAAGCTTTAAACTCGTATTTCAGCCAGGATCTCATTCGCACGTGTGTAGAGTTAGCGCAGAACTCAGAAGTGGAACATATTCGAGGTCTTGAAGATCACATTTCTCCAAGCGAGTATTACGGTGGGGTAGATCTCGGTAAAAAAGAAGATTTCAGCGTTCTAATGGTCCTCAAACGGGAAGATAATGTTTTCAAGCTTGTGTACTTCTATCAGTTTCCACTTGGAACAAGCTACAGCCACGTAATAGGGCATGTCGTAAGGGCTAACGAGAAGTTCCGTTTCCGCAAGGTCCTTGTCGATCAAACTGGTGTAGGGGAGCCTATGCTTGACGAGTTTCGGCAACAGGGATTAACGAATATTGAAGGGTTGACGTTTGCCATTCGGACAAAAGAGGAGCTGCTTAGCTGTTTGAAAATCGCCATGGAGCAGGGGCGCCTGGCACTTCCATATAATCGTAGTCTATGCACACAGATCAACGAGCAACGGTTTGAATACAGTAAGTCGGGTCACCTGCAGTTTAGCCATCCTGTTGGCAGCCATGACGACATGCTGTGGGCTTTAGCGCTTGCAGTTTATGTAGGCACAGTTGGTCGTGAGCCTGAACCATGTCTCGTAATGATTCCACGATGAGGCGCCGAGAAATTTTCAAAGTCACTAAGATAACGCGGAAGTTTGATCGACGCACCGGCAAATTCACCTTTAACATATCTTATAAGACTAGAAGCGAGATAACGAACCGCACGATCAAGGTGGCTGAGGCATTTGGGCTTGGAATCGGTGAAGACCAGGGCTTCACGATTTATGATAACGTTGAATTAAAAATCGGTCCAACCGATATCGTTCTGATCACTGGGGATAGTGGCTCAGGCAAAAGTGTTCTCTTGAAGGCTATTAAGAAGGATTTGGGCAGCGAAGCAATCGACATGGCGGATATCCACCCTGACCCTGACAAGCCGTTAATCGACACGGTTGGCAAAAACCTGAGCGATGGATTGGAGCTTCTAAGCAGGGCTGGCTTAAATGATACTTTTCTTTTGCATGCATGTGTGTGGACCGTGCAGATGTGGAGAAGCTGGCGCGAATGATCAAGATCCTCAGCTTTCTTGTTCAGACAAAAGTCTACCTATTCTGGAAAAACAAACTTGAACCTTGCGTCCCGCCCAACATGTTTTGTGCCATGATGTGTCCTCACGAAGATCACGGGGCACCTCGGGTTTCTGCACGCATACTCTCCCTTTTTCGGGTGCTTCTTCATCGGGTTTCCGCAGCCAGGACAGTTAATGCTTCTTGTTTTCCTGTCTCGCGCCATCAGCTGTCACCTTGAAACAACAGCTTTTTTGTAGTGTTTAAATAGGGATGTTAGGAGAGACATAAAATCCCTTTTCTATTCTAAACTTGTTGGGACTATAGAACCAACACTGCGACAAATAGCACTAATAGAATAAGACATATCCAATATATCGTTTGGAAATTCAGTATATCGAATGGTCTAAGCAACTTTGTTTTTAGCTTTTGTTTTATTCTATCAAACACCTTTCTCACATTTTGGGCTTTCTTCAGAGAACCTTCATCTCCTCCAGCCTTTGCCGAAGCTTTTCCGCAGCCACGTAGATGTCCTCCTCCTTCTTCGCGCCTACGCACACGATCTTGCCATTGGAGAATATCAGGAAAACAACGCTGGGGCTTTCCATTCGGTAAATCGCGCCTGGAAACTGCTCCGGCTCGTACATGAGCCTTCCGCCGCCCCCGTGAGCTCGCTCGCACAACGCTTCAAGATTAACCGGTGCGCCGAGGCTTCCAGAGGTAACAATATTCTGAATCGTTATCTCCGGCTTTCCGATGATGATTATGCCTTCCTTCTTAAGCTCTCTGGCGACCTTCAGGAAAGCTATTCTAGCCGCTCTCTCTGACTTGGCGCCTGTGCACACCATCTTTCCCGAATAGAAGATGAGGGTGCACGTCTTGGGCTTTTTCAGCCTAAAGGGGAGTCCAGGGAACACGTCTGGTCGGTAATCGACGTGTGGAAAAGCCTTCACTATGGCGTCCAAGTCGATGCCGTGTTTGAAGGCTGCTGTGGCCACGACGTTCTGAATGCGAATTTCCATGTCCTCAACTTTCAACAGACTTCTACCATCGTGCCATCATAGAAAACACGTGAAACGATAACTGTTTCGGTTCACCCTAAGAAGTTCTTAAACAAACCGCGAGGGTTCTTAAGAGATCCTCAGAAGGGATGGGAGGAAGCCCTTCACGAAGTTCGGTAGCCTAGCCCTTCCAGGTCTTGAAAATCGGGATGAACTCGGTATCAACCACATCGGGGATTCCCCTAACCTGCAGGATCACGGACCTCATCCTGCCTAAGTTTTTGGCCCCTACCTTCGCGATGAGGTCTTCTGATCCGTGGATCTCATGGAGCTCGCTGACTTTCTCGATCTTGCAAAGTTGCCTACAGACCTCCTTCACGGCGCCGGGCTTCACATTCACCAGTATGAAGCCATGGATCCTTTTGCCTATGACGGCGTCGTCGACCTCTATGGTGAACTTTTTTATGACACCCATCTCCATGAGGCGCTTCACCCTGTTGTAGACGGTGGCGTCGGAGATGCCCAGTGCCTTGCCGATGTCCACGAAGGTTGTGCGAGCGTTCTCCCTGAGGTGCTGTATGATTTCCCGATCGACTTCATCCAATTTCTCACTCAACGCTTGTCACTCTGTATTTAAGAGGCACCCCTTCTTAATATACCTGTTTTTAGGAGCTCTTAACCGCTACCAATAAGCTTATTAAGAAGCTCTCAAGACCAAGCTACATAGGCTGAATATTGGGAGGAAAGAGCCGTGAGGGAAGAAGAAGAGGAAGAAGAGGAAGAGGAACCCGAGGAAGAAGAGTGGTAGAGCTCTGCCAGTGAGTGCTTTACAAGTGGACGGATACTTATGGAAGAACAATCGTGCTTACGAACAGATTCTGTGGAAACTGCTGTTATCATAGCGCGTATAAATATCCAGAGAACTCGAACGCATAATAAAATGAGAGTGAGGTGACTAACATGACCGAGAAGAAGAAGAAGAAGCCAGAGAAAAAGAAACCAAAAGAAGAGTATTAGTCGCACCTAGATGCGCATACACGAAAACTGAAGGCGGAAACCGCCTCGTTCTTAATCTCTATTTTTTGAGTTTTAACTCAAAATCTGCCCTTAAAGGGGTGACTACAAAATGGCTAAATGTCCTGCATGTGGAAAAGAGGTCGAAACACCGAGTAAGGAGTGGAATTTAGGCAAAATTCATGTTAAGCAGTACGAGTGCTGCGGAAAGAAGTTCCGGGAATACGTAAAGATGGTTTAGCAGCCTAGGAGGTGGCACTTCATGGGTTTTCTTGACTGGTTTAGAAGGAAGAGAAAAAAGAAGATAGATGAAGAGAGGGAAGTGCTCGAGCGCACGGGCAAGTTGCAAACCGAAATCGAAAAGCGTGTGGAAAAAGAACCGAAAAGGAAGAGGAAAAAGAAGGAGCGCGTTTAGATGACTACGCCAGAGCTTTCTGGAGTACCTGTTCTTATCCTTAAAGAGGGAGCGAGTAGATCAAGGGGAAGGGACACCCAGCGCGCATGCATGTATGAGGCGAGGAAAGCGATTCTAACCGTTGTTCGGAAGCTGAGGAAGGAGGGCATCAATGTCAGAAAACCGGAGATTCAGATCACGAACGTCGTCGCCTCGGCGATCCTCAACGGAATAATCGACCTCGATAGACTATACTCCAAGATGGACGGTAAGATTATCTTCGAGCCGGAGCAGTTTCCAGGCGCGATTTACCGAATGGAAAGCCCCAGCGTTGTTTTCCTGATATTCTCCAATGGCAAGATCGTGTGCGTAGGCGCGAAGAAGGAGGAGGACATCTGCGAGGCTATAGAAAATCTTCGGCAGAAACTGGAGGAGAACGAGGTCTTGATCAGGAGCTGAGCTAGTTTCGAGGTGAACAGGTGTTTTCCATGTTTGCAGAACCAGGAACTTACGATGAGGTTATCACCATATTCTCCCCGGATGGGCGCCTCCTACAGGTCGAGTACGCCGTTGAAGCGGTGAACCGTGGGGCAACCGTGCTGGGGGTCTCCTGCCCTGAGGGAATAGTTTTGGGGGCGGAAGAGCACATTCGGGCAGAACTGCAGGATCCCGACTTTGGCTGGAAAATCTTTGAGGTGGACGAACACATCGGAGCCACGGTTGTCGGATTAGGACCCGACGCCCGCATTCTTATCGACCAGGCGAGGATCTACGTCCAGATCAACAGGCTGACATACGACGAGCCCATGGACGTGGAGGTCCTCACGAAGCGCATCGGAGACATAGAACAGGTGTACACCCAGCACGCGTGGGTTAGACCCTTCGGCGTCTCCATCATTTTCGGCGGCGTTGACAAGACTGGAAACAGGCTGTTCGCCACGGACCCGAGTGGCTCCTACCGGGCTTACAGAGCCGTCGCAGAGGGCTCCGGAAGCGAAGTAGCGGAGGCCATTTTAAAGGAGGAGTACCGTGAGCACCTGAAGCTTGATGAGGCTGTTAAGCTCGCGGTGAAGTGCCTCGTCAAGGTCCTTGAGGCCCAAAAGGAGAAGTCGACGGTTAGAATAGCGGTGATTCCGTCTGAAACTAAAAGGTTTAGATTGTTAACGGCAGAAGAGGTTGAGCCTTACATGCGCCGTGTAACTCGGATAGGTAAGAGGAACAAGAAGACTGGTGGGTAGGTTATCATGTCCTTCTGAAGTCCATTTCATCTCACTTCTTGACCCCGGAAATAATATGCTGCATTTATGTATAATAAACTTCGAACTATAGCATAAAAGTGAGTTTTCGGTAAATCTTCTTGTTTAGGGCATAGTCACAATTTTTTATGATGTTTTTCCCAGAAATTCCTTATTTGTTCAGTGCAGTCGATTGGATCTCTCACGATTTTCATCTCCTTCTGGAAGTAGCTTGGGAGTTGCTGTTTGATGCTTGGACGAGTGACACGCTCATCCAAGATGGCTATACATCCTTTATCACTAGATGATCGGTGGACTCGCCCACAAGTTTGAATCAGCCGAAGTATTGCAGGGGTTAGGTAAGCGTAGGTTCTGCCTTCTCTTGGAAACTGGCGACTGAAGTAGCCTATCAAGGCCTTTTGATAAACATTCCAAGTTGCATAAGGTAGGCCCACAGCCACTACGCATGTTAAGAGGTTGCCTGGATAATCTATTCCCTCACTGAACTTCCCGCCCATAACCCCAAACAATACGTTGTCCGCTGACCTAGTTAACTGCTCCATCATCTCGCATCTCTTAGTCTTACGTTGTTCCACGATTTCTTTTCTGTCAGTTTTGACCAGTGGCAAAACGGTGCGCATCAGTTCGTAACTGGTGAAGAAGACAGCCACGTTGCCTTCATTCGCCTTGGATATGCCTTCAATATAGTCTTTCCACTTCTCAAGCATTTTATCAGTCCTCTTTTCAAACCGTGACGACACATCCTTCGCAGCTAAAATCAGCCTATTCTCAGACGGGAATGGAGAATCAAACTCTTTGAGATGGACGCCACCATGGTTATGGAGTAGCAAGTCTCTGTAGACTTTTGGAGGAGAAAGAAAACCACTCATCAGAATGCTTGCCCGCGCCTGCTGCAAAACAGGATCTGTCATCTCCCTCCCATCGAAGCTCTTGACCTCTAAAACAATTCTACCCCTCCAATCCCTCCGAATCAAATGAGTATACTCCGGTCCAACTTTCTTGAAGAAGTTCTCCATAAACTCGCCCACCCGGTGGTTATAGCTGAAAATCCTCTCGTAGCCCAATTCGCGTCGCGTCTCTCTTACATAATCTCCGTACTCATGAAGTGTTTCTCCTGCTTCGGAACCAGACGCTCCACTTTGGTCAAGAAACACGTCGCTAACTTCTTGGGGGTTAAGTTGCCTAAGCTTTTCTTTTATCAAGACCTCTCGGGCGCGTTGAAAAACCCCATCGTTCAACACACTCAGATACTCTTGAACTGACGGCACAGCTTCATGTTCGAACATTTCAGCTTCTTTGAGGGCTCCATCCAACGTATTTTGTGTCAACTGGTCAGAAAGTAACTCCCTAGAAAACGCCGGGATGTTGTGTGCCTCATCCACAATAAGATAAACGTTAGACAGGCTCACTCCAAAACTCTTCAGCAGCGCCCCCCTAACCAATGGATTGAAGATGTAGTGGTAAGTTCCAAGGAAGATGTCCACTCGGTCGAGAACCTGCCTTAACGCCTCATAAGCGCAGAATCCCCGCTGGGACATCCACCTAACCTCCTCTCTCGGAGCAAGAATTTTTCGGGCGCAGTCCAAGGCCAGTTCTTCAGCTTCCTTCTTTCTTCTGTTTATGTTCCAATAAAATTTGCAATAAGGCCTAATGGAGGTCTCGCAGTTATCCTTCAGCCTACGGCACTCCTCGAGAAAGTCAAAATAAGAGAGGTCACCTTTCATGCGCAACGGACACATTTCCTGTTTGCTGAATAAGGATACGGCTGAGGGATTACCTCCCAGCGCCCTCAACTCTTTAAGATAAATGTGTAATTGGCTTCTAGTTCTGAAACAGATCAAGAGCTTGTTCTCCCCAAGCTGGGGCAGAACAGCCAACAGGGAAGCCAGAGACTTACCTATGCCGCAAGGGGCACTCACAAGAAGGATGTTGTTACTTCTGATGGCTTTGGACGCCGACGAAATAAACTCCATCTGCCCTTTCCGCATTTCATAGCCGTCAGGAAGCCAGTCCACCTTCGAGATTTTGCCTCTCACGCTTCTTTTCACTGCCTCTCGCATGCTTCTAGGAAGCTTAGAAAACTTCCTCTCAGAGATTAGGTACGTTCCGCAACTACGACAAAACCGGCTTTGTTCAAACTCTTGATATGAATATTTCCTTCCACACCCTCGGCACATATAGACTTGAGACAACTTTTTCACATGCCATCACTTTACTACATGCAACATATGCTTTTGCTTAATATGCGTGCACGAAAAGATGGGATTTCGCGAGGGGACATCTTCAAGCTCATGCCTGTAGAACCTTGTATTCAACAAAATAAATTCTGAAAATCAAGCATGTGCCCCTCCCCTCCTAAAGGGAGGATATAGGGGGGTCTAATGAGAGAGAGACATACACAAACACTATGACACAACAGCAAACCAAAAACCTCCAGTGTTAAAAAAAATTATAGGGGGGTCTAGAGAGAGACACAAATAATGTGGCAAAACAGAAAACCTCAAAAACCAACACAAACCAAAACAAACCAAACAGATAACGCTTTCCTTCATCCTTTCTCAAAAGACCATACTGTAACCTTAACCTTTCATCAAAACTGAGGCCTCTGAGACAACAATCTTGGAAGAGTTAAAGCTCTGAAAGGTTTACCCTCCGTTTTCTCCTTCACTTCATCCAACAACTCACGAAGCGACATTTTCCTAATCTTCCTAGTCTCTCTGTCTCTAACCGCTACCATCCCCGAATCAACTTCCTTTTGACCAATGACAACTATATAGTTGATCCACTCCATCTCAGCTTCTCTAACCTTCTTTTGCATAGTAATTGGCCTATCATCCACATCGACTCTGATTTGATGCCCCTTGATCTCATCTGCTATTTTTCCAGCATCTTTGGCAAA
>JAOUJL010000262.1 GCA_029883255.1 Candidatus Bathyarchaeota archaeon
GAGCTGGAGGGGCTTATAGACTACGTTGATAACATTTGGTTGAAATTTGGGGCACCCAAGCATCTTTATGGGGTTGATCCTGACAAAATCGAAGAGATCGAGCGAAAAGCATCCCTTGCTGGATTAAAACTTGTTCAGCAAAAAATACGTCATATGGGCACCGAGAATTGTGCCGACACCCTTCACAAATTGCGTACGTATTTGAACGACAAGGTTGAGGTTCGAACTAGAACCGAAGTGAAAGGACTGTTGGTAAAAGGAGGCAAAGTTGAGGGTGTGGAGACTGTTAAGGGCGAAAAAATTCTTGGAAGATATGTTATTGTGGCACCTGGTAGAATTGGGGCTGAATGGTTGAAGTGCGAGGCTCAGTCGTTGGGCCTAAAAACTTTGAACAATCCTGTCGATGTGGGCATCAGGGTTGAAGTTTTGGCGCCGGTTATGGCGGAGCTGACAAATGTGTTGTATGAGCCCAAGTTTATCTATCATTCGAAGTGTTTCGATGATCAGGTGAGGACTTTCTGTGTTGCACCTGAGGGCGAAGTCATCGCGGAATCTTATGAGGGCATTTTGACGGTGAATGGCCAAAGCTATGCGGAGAGGAAGACACGAAACACCAACTTCGCTATCCTCGTTAGCACATCTTTCACTGAGCCCTTCAGAGAACCAATTGCGTACGGGAAGTATCTTGCTAGGCTCACGAACCTTCTCAGCGGGGGCGTGATCGTTCAGAGACTGGGTGATCTTCAAGTTGGGCGGCGTTCAACTGAGGAGAGGATGAAAAGAAGCGTAGTTGTTCCGACATTAAAGAACGCCACGCCAGGAGACCTTAGCTTCGTCATACCCTACCGTCACCTTGCGGACATTCGTGAAATGCTTCAAGCCTTGGATCAAATTGCGCCAGGAGTGAACTCGAAACATACGTTGTTGTACGGCGTGGAAGTGAAATTTTATTCTACAAAGCTTCAGTTGAGCGACTGTTTGGAGACGAAGATTCGTAATTTGTTTACCATAGGTGATGGGGCAGGAGTAACGAGGGGACTTGTTCAATCCTCTGCTTCAGGTGTCATTGCTGCAAGAGAAATCATCAAAAGAGAGAAAACAGCGAACTAGTCGGCGATGAGCTGGAGACGGATAGAGACGGTACAGACAGAGACATGGATATGCCTATGCCTACGTTCCAGACGGAATGAACTGCCGAATCTTTTCCTCTAGTCAAATGAGGAGTAGACGATGTAGAGACGATTATCCAGCAGAATGTGATTATAGAAACTATCAGGAGTAGTATGCCCACGGCGAAGGCGTATTCCAATACTCGCCTCGCTGGATTCTCCTTTACAATGTTTGCTGCTGCCAGAATTGAAGCCAGCATTGAAGCGAGGAATGAAATGTTTGCTATTGATTTGCCTGTCAGTAGCAGGGCCTAGCGAATCCAAGCGAAGATTTCCAAGATGTCACCATGAGACTTTTAGCCATCCAGCAACCACTGATAAACAGTAGAGCAAGATTCACGATGACGAACCATGTTAAGGGCTTCTCCTTCTCCAACTCGGTCACTTTAAATCACAAGACTATGTTTCAGTATAAACCTATCAAGATTGCGTTGACAATCAGTTGCGATAAATTAAACCTCGCTGAGTATACGTGTGGAAAGAGAACAATGAAACTAGTGGGGCTGCCCGGATTTGAACCGGGGTCCCGAGAGCCCGAGTCTCAGAGCCTAGACCAAGCTAGCCGACAGCCCCTCCTTCGTTAACACACATTTTCTACAACAAGCTTTACATAAGCATTGTTCCGTGGCAACGCCCCAGCTAATTAGATAATAAAAAATTCATTAGAATCTTATTTGATTCGTAAAGCAGACTACGTAGAAACCGTCGCACACACAAGCCCCTACTCCAGACTTAGGTATACCCGTCTCTGGCGCTCTCCTTTCCTCTATAAACCACTTCGCACACACATGTGTAAAGCCTCAGTGCATCAGAAAGGACATGTGCCAACTGGGCAACCACCTGCATATTCAGAATCAGCGCTGGCATGGCCTTCTCCCATCATCTCTTTAGCTAACATCGGGCCTACATACAAAACCTGCTTCCTTCTACATCCATACCTGTACACGGTCACTCCTTTGCACTTCAATCTGTAAGCTAACCAAAACACTTTTCTAATATCCTCAGGTGTAGCATCAGCGGGCAAATTCACGGTCTTCGAAACAGCGTTATCTACATGCTTTTGAAAAGCTGCCTGCATCTTCACGTGCCATTCGGGAGCGATATCCAAAGCGGTAACAAAGGGCCTCCTTAAATCCTCAGGCAACTCCTTTAAGCCTTGAATTGCCCCGGTCTTTGCAATACGTAACATCAACTCTTTATTATACAAGCCTCTTTCCTTCAATAAGCGTTCAAACAGAGGTTGGACCTCCAACAATCGTGTTCCACTCATAACGTTGCGGACGAAGGCTACGGCAAACAGGGGCTCAATTCCGCTTGAACAACCACCGATAATGCTGATCGACCCCGTGGGAGCGATAGTAGTTATAGCCGCATTACGCAACGTCTTAAAGCCTTTTTTCTTCCAAATGCTGTCTTTAAAATTCTGGAAAGAGCCACGTTTCTCACCGAGTTCCGCTGAAGCCTTCTTAGCCTGTTCATCAATAAACCTC
>JAOUJL010000037.1 GCA_029883255.1 Candidatus Bathyarchaeota archaeon
TAAAACTTGACAAACAAGGCAGAGATTCAGTTGGAATACCCTTGTTTGACAAAAAGATCCGTTGTGTTATTGAAGTAACATCCAATCGAATCATGTTTTGGTGACAAAGTTCTCATTCATGTGCTTACGGAACCAAGTTCCCCTTCTAACGCATAGGATGTTTTCTTTTGTAAATTATGACTGCTAGTGGAGTTGCTGTAATAATAAAAATAGAAAAAGATGATGAAACCTTTGGAACTATGATTAATTCGAATGCACGAGGTCAAGTTTTTAGTTTAGTTGCTATTTTCCTTCCGAAATCTTTGCATTTAGGAAGCTCTCCTTCTACGAGAGGTCCCTTCATCTCTTGAACCTTTATTGATAATCCGGGAGCTATCCGTTTTAAACCGGGAACCGTTTCATTTATCCTCTTTTCCATTTTCTTCACTGCTTTTTCGAAGAAGTAGTCACTTCTTTTTCCAAGGTATGTATCAAAAACAGCAAACATTTTTACCTTTAAGGAGAGCTTGCCAAGTTTGTCGATGAACTTCTTAACGCCCTTTGTTGGTCCACCAAAATGATTCGGAGAACCTATCAAAATTGCATCATAGTCGGTAACCTTGTCCAGATCAACTTCTTTAAGCTCGCTGATGTCAGCTTCTATTCCTTCAACTTCTCTCATACCCTCTACGATTGTTTCCGCCACAAGCTTGGTGTTGCCAAACTTTGACTCATAAGCAACAATAACTTTCGTCATTATGTTCATCGTTCATTATGTCATTTTCTCTAGTTTTATGACTTGTGGAAGAAACTTCGATTACATTCTGAATGACATATGATCACTGAGATCTTACAGTTGTTGAGATCTGAGATTGTATCCATCTGGACGTATGTCATTTCCTCATTCGAGGTATAAAATAGACTATGACTGCCATTATCATCAGGGCAACTGATATCAGCCATATCCATCCTGAATTTAAGACAAATCTGTTTAGGATGAGCAATGCTACGACAAACCACATCATAATCGCTGCAACTGTCCTGACTTGCAACTCTGCAACCCTCATTCACTGCACTAATATCAGGTCCTAAATGGATAATCTATGATTCCAAGATATTTTACAACATTGGTTCTATCGTTCTAATTAGTTCTTTAGGTCACCTTCGCAAATACATTATCCCGATCATCAACGAAATACCAAAAATAATCGTTCCGAATATTGAAAGGCAAAAGACTGAACGAAATTCCTCGGCCACAACATGATATTGCTCGCCTTTGAACAAAGCAAGACCAATGAGAGACAAAACAAGACCAACCACAACCAGATTAAAGAGAAACCAATTGCGTGTTTTAATTTTATTTGTAATCATCTCTTCTTCACACTCTAATTAATTCCTTTGGTTAGACTTTAAGTTTTCCACATTTTACATTTAACAACTTCTAATAGTTCATGGATTGATGAGACAAAAAGTTATTGACCAGATCGACCATAGTAACGTTGACCCTAAAAACTTTAAGTCTCCCTCCTTTAACGAAAATAAGAGGGCGGGTAGCCTAGTATGGATAGGGCGCAAGCCTCCTAATCCTTCTAAAGTAGACTGGAATCAATTCAAACAGTATTTAGACTCTAAATATTCTCAGAACTGGAGCAAAGCAGTGTACTTGTACAGTAAAAAGTATTATAGATTGTTAGAGAATCCTATAGAGCTGGATACTTTCAAATCTCATAAACGAAATAATGTATTGAAATCTCTAGTTGTTCTTTCCAAGTATTTGGGAAGATATCAACATTTCAAGAATCGGTTAGATCAGTATGGAATTAAGCCTTCTAGAAAAGATGCTTTCTCTTCATTCTTAAGAATATTAAACAACAGTAATGGTGATGTTGTTAACTGGTATAATAAAGCATTAGAAGTGTTGAGACCTAATGAACAACTGCTTCTTCGATTTGCTGTCATAACTGGTCTACGTAAGAATGAAGCTATCCAATCATTTAACCTAATAATACATCTTCATGAGAATGCAGACTTAGAGAATTATTACAATGAAAAACTTAATTGCTTAGAGCATTTCAAGTTTAAAGAGACCTTCCTGAGAAGAACGAAAAATGTTTACATCTCTTTTGTACCAAAGTCTCTGATTCTGGAAACAGCTAATAGTGAACCAGTTACGTATGCAGCTATTATCAAGAGATTGAGACGTAAAGGTCTAAAGACAAGAATTAACGAACTTAGAGATTATTATGCTACGTTTATGGTTAAACATGGTTTAATTAGAGAAGAAGTAGATCTGCTACAGGGTCGAATTCCACCAAATATCTTCATAAGACATTACTGGAGTCCATCCTTTAAAGAATTGAGAGATCGAACATTGAAAGCCATTAGATTACTGGAACAATCACTTTAAACCCCTTTCTTTTCTGATACGACTTCACAAAACGAAACCAGGTTTCGATCACTGTGTATAAATGTTCTATAGACTTCATAGAAAGAAAACTTCACTACACAATAACATAGTTACATTGTTCTACGTAGAACATTTCACTTAAGAAGGAGGGAATATTAGCAACAGAATGATTGCTATCAAGAGGAATGTGTTTACTAATGATATTGCTTCTGCTGTTTTCCCTTTTCTCCAAAGTATGATTGAGGAGGCGGAAGTAAGCAAGAGAAGAATTACTATTAAAGGAACCATAGCAATCTGCACAAATGTTTGTTGCTGAAACATGCTATTCAACAATCTCTCTCCTAGAAGTTGTTTTCTTTTCCCTTTCTTACACCTGACTTCATCATGTATAGTCCTATGAGTATGAAAACAACTCCACCTACAATTACAGGGACTGCTTGTTTCAGCATCGTTAATGGATCCATATATCCATTCCAGATAGCAATCATCCATAATATTCCAAAAAGACCGACAGAAGCTAAGCCTAAGATAATCAAGCCAATCCAGAACACGAGAGTCTTTTCACCGTCAAACATGAATCATCACTTATTGTTATAACTTCTAATGTATTAAATTATTTGACTACCATACTTACACTTTGGAACACTGACACAATAACATACTTCAATAGCAATAGAAGATAATTCCATAAGCCATAAGAGTGTAGAAGATATCTAAGTTTGTGTTCATGAGGAAAATGGTAAAGAGGAGAAAGGAGAAGGGAGATAAAACTATTTTTCTACCATTTCCTTATACATCATTAGTAACTACTCAAAACACGTTCTTAATGCTATGTTTTAGAACAGAATGTTCCAACTTTTGGAACATAAATATTAGCTTCTCAATCAAGTTTGTCATGTCTAGTATGCACTATGGTTTCTAACTAGCCTAAGTGAGACTTCATAGAAAGAAAACTTTACAATACAGTATTGCTACTCTCGTGAAATTGTTTTTGTTAGTATTTTGGGTTCTTTCCATTCTTCTCTGAGGATGCTGTACAGAAGCATATCTCTCCATTCTCCTTTGAAAAAAGAGGACTTACGAACTGTTCCTTCCTTCTTGAACCCAGCTTTCTCTATGACCTTCCAAGATGCTATGTTTCTTGGGTCAATGTGAGTTTGAATACGCACAATGTCTTTTGCAAGAAACAAGTAGTCCACCATAATCTTGGCAGCCTCAGTACAGTAGCCTTTTCCCCTCTCACTTGGAATCAAAGCATACCCTATTTCTAAGAGTTTCCCTGCAGGAAAGTGACTTATTCCACCAATCTTGCTTCCGTCTTTTTTCTCTATAAAAAACCACTTTGTCTCAGGAGTAACCTTATCAAACCCCTTCTCAAGCTCTGTTTTGGATTGCTGCCTGAGAGGACTAAATACACCAAAGAACTCAGGATCGTTTAACCATTCTGCAACTAGTGGCAAATCTTCTTTCTCCTGCACCCTCAAATTCACATTCTTACCTTCAAGCAATCACTATCACCATTCACTAGGTCTTCAGTTTCAGTTTTTATGAGTTGTGGAAGAAACTATGGGTGAAAATCAAGCTACTGATATTTCAATGCAGTATTGATATCTTCTGCTATCATCTTCCTTTTGCTTTTCTCAATCAGATAGCTCTTTCCTGTCTGTAAATATGTGGGGAAAACTCTCACTTCATTGTAGAAATATTCTTTTTTTCTGATCTTGTAGGTAGAGCCACTTGGAATTAATCTTTTTCCAGTATTTCTCTTGGCTATGTAATTCATTGATTTTATGGCAGTGTCTCCCATGAGCAGAATAGCGTCAATACGAGGTAGCCGATTCATTTCACTTTCTAAGAGGCTTGAGCAATTCTCTGTAGTCTTGGAGGATATGGAATACCCTGTCTTTCCACACTTGATGGCTGTAGTGATATATACTCCTAGATCAAGCACATCTTCCATAGATGTAACTCTAAATCCTGCATCTTTGAAAGCTTGAGCAGTTGTCTGCATGTAGAAAGGGTCACCTTTAGCATAGAAATAGTCATTCGGTTCTATAGGAGGTGCTTCTGAAACCATGAATGCTTTGATCTTTGCAGGATCAACCTCAATACTTGGAACAACATAACAATCTTTGTTAACATCTAAACATGGGAAGTCAATGCATTTTACACATTTACTAGGGTTCACCTTCTCCATTCCCTAAGGTCTAGTTAGATTGATCAGGTTTTATGACTTGTGGAAGAAACTTTTGTGTTAGAGTCATTATGAAGTATGTTTCTTTAATGGAATGTAGAAGACATATTCACCTTCACTCTTCAAATAGTCTTCTTTGTACCCTCTCTTTCGGCATATAGCTAGAGCAGCTGGATGATCTGCATAAAACACAATCGAGTCAATGCCTCTGTTCCTCATAAATTCTTCAAAGAAATCGAAGAACCTCTTACCATAACCCCTTCTCCTGTACTCTTTCATCAGCCAAACTTCATGAAGCTCAACGAAGTCTTTTTTTCCTCCAAGAAGTTTCTCCAGTATCTCTATGTCCTCTTTATCTCTGGGAACTCCCTTCCTATGTTCCTCAGTGTTTGTTTCGTGCCAGATTGCATCACCAATAATCTTGTTCTTCTCTCTCCAGACGATAAGGTGAGATGGGTCTTGAGTGATGATTCCTTCTTCAGTGACCCCAAGTTCTCCAGTGCCTTGTTCCCCTGCAAATCCATTTCTCTTGTAATATTCCTTGAACTCTTCTAAGTCACAAGCATCATAATGATACATAAGTTCCTTGCAAGCATCGAATCCTAGTGGAGCATAAGTCAGCTTCTTCACAAGCAACTTACCTATTTCGCATGGAAACCGAATTTCTGGTCGATAGATAGGCGGAAGATCTTGAACACTTCTAATAGCCTCTAATGGAAAGTTTCTTAAGTCAGAGCGTAAGTCAACAGCAGAGTCGAAAATGAAGACTCCACAGATGCTAAGCACCCAATGCGCTTTTTCAGGATCATCAATTGTCAGGTTTTCGATCTCTTCGATAACCGTGTAGTGGCCAAGCTTAAGAAACACATATATTTCAGACTTTTTTTCCAACGCAGACATAAACAGACGAAAGGGTAGCCCTGCGTCCGTGTATCGCTTTTTTAGCCATTTCAAATATTTCACCTTTCCAAGAGTAGAGAAAGTATTCAGAGCTCTCCGTCTCTCTTTCTCGTCTCCAAAAGTGGAAGATGGAATCCCAAGAAAGCGTGGAGGTCTTAGCTCCTCGAAAAATGGATCCAAGTAGTCAAGTCCTTCGTAAGAAAGAAGATCTCCTCCAGTAAATATTACTTGAAGCTTTCCCGTCTCTTTGATAAAGTCGATCATTTTTGGGATCTGAGTTATCTTGCAGAAAACCTTCTCGAATTCTGCTTTTGGAACTGGTGGAAGATATAGAATCAGAGAACCGCAAAAAGGAATTTGGGCCCAAATATCACTCATACCAGCAAGTCCAAGGGAAGTGGTCGTTGCTACTGGCTTCTGAAGATTCACAAAACGCTCATCCGGCGGGTATCTGTCTTTTTCGAAAGAGAATTTTCCCTCTCGTATCCTTTTCACTAGGTTTTTCCATTCAGCTTTTTCTTTTTGGTCGTAGTCTTCCAGATATTCTCTGTCCAAATGCTTACCCAATTAATCTATGAAGGACTAATTATAAATAGTATAGTTCTTTACAAAATGCAAACTTCTTAGCAGTTTTACCATGTTGTTAAGGACAAGGATTTGATAATAACTGAAAACCTAGCTCTTCTTCATTCTCTTTAAAACTTGCATATTATCAACAAACATTACATTCTAAATAGTGAACTTAGTTAGTGAAGACAAAGCACATGTCAAAACACGGAAAACCCAACATACTACTATACCGTGCACATCCTTAAATCTGAGATCTGACAATTTCAACTCAATGAACCAGAAAAGAAAGCCTGGAAGGCCACGAGAATGGGTCTTAAACGATGAAATCATCAAAATACATGAGCTAACGACTGAATTGAGAACACAAAACCCTAAGGTACACTGGTCTAGCATCAAAGGCATGTTGAAAATCCGACTGGAGCAACTGGGAAAGAAAGACCTTCTATCGAGATTCGACAAGCTTTGGCCTCTAACGAAGCGGGTCATTCCATTACCCCCGCAATGCATATGTGGAAACAGGGTTTATTCTTACGATTACAGGAAGGTAGAAACTGAACGTGAGCATTATTGGGAAATCTTTGCTAGATGTGTGAATCCAAACTGTCGTTATATGAGAAGATATTTGCCATCGGCAAGGTACATATGGTCACGGCCTAAATCTGCCGCTAAAGAACTTGAAAAGACGCCAACTTTCTATCAGATGGACGGTCAGAAAGTGGAAGGCGAGAAATGATAATTGTGTACTGTATTAATGAGAAAGCACGTGCTGATTCTGTAGATTTGTTTTGTGAAGAGCATCATTGGATCTATATTTTTTAAACAAACTATTGAACTCTATTAGTGAACTTAGTGTAGTTAGTGAAGATAAAATAAAAACGTTAATGTTGATATTAGGAACCTGGTTCCAGTCTTCAGCGTAAGGCTATATGCTTATAAGTCTCCACGAGAACATGTTTTTAGTAAAGTCTACTGATTTTTCCAGTGCTTTTCGTGGCTTTAAAGTCTGTACTGAGCAGAGTTCTGAGGGAACCGTAAAGACCGGGTTTGAGGGTTGGGTAAGGCTCTTAGTAAGTACAGCAAGGATCTAAACATCCTATAAGGGGTAATTATGATCTACTTACCCCTTTAACCCTAGGATCTTATAAGATAAGAGTTTAGATCTTTTCTGGTAAGTTCCTAAATATAGAAAAACATAAACAATAGCTCCTTTGAAAGACCGAAACCAGGTTTCGATCTACTCTAGAATAACTAAAGACAAAATACAGATGTTAAGCCATTACATGTCCCTCATCACTTTGAAACTCTAAATTTTATATATGGATGTTACCGAGCTGGAACGAAACCGGGTTTCGCTCATGTTTAGCTGTTCTAAAATGGAAAAGTACATGCATACAAGAGCTATTATGTAATGTTTAAGCCTTTTTCTGCTTCTATATCGCTTACAAGATGATTGTGAAGTGGGTTTTTAACGCTTCATAACGCAATAACACATATCACCACTGAAGATTGATCGTTAATGGTCTTTTTATGTTAGAATCGACCATTCTGATCGACCCTAGATATGTACAAGGTGAGTATATGGTTAAGATTGTATGTCAGGTCTGTGGAGTAATAGGCTATCTTCAGCATATTGGTAAGAACTACTATAGAGTTAGGCATTATGTTGGTTATGAGAATGGTAAACCATTTTTTACGTATCATAGGCAGGATCCTGAATATGTTCACAAGTTGCTGAGACAAAAAGTTATTGACCAGATCGACCATAGTAACATTGACCCTAAAAATCTTAAGTCTCCTTCCTTTAACGAAAATAAGAGGGCGGGTAGCCTAGTATGGATAGGGCGCAAGCCTCCTAAGCTTGCGGTCGTGGGTTCAAATCCCACTCCGCCCGTTCTTGGGAGTTCTGAACTGCGTTCGCGCATGTTGTGAGGAAAGCCAAAAGATTCTACTTAGTAGTTGTTGTTTTTTTCCTACGGGAAGAAGAAACAACTTCTGACTGTTCAAAAGCTGGACAAAAGATTGAGCGTTTCATTACACTGACAGATGTAGACGGCAAAGGAAGTTTTGGAAATGATTTTTGGTGATGCGTGTGACGGAAAATAAGGAGTAGACGAAACTTCCGAATCTGTGTTGAGTGGCGTGTTAAAAATCACACCTTGCACGCCATAGAAAACTGTGCTTCAAACTCTCGCCAATTCTTACTAAGGTTTCCGAAAAGTTGGCTGTTATCACTTTCTATGCGCATACTTAGGGGCGTTTACATGGCAAACAGGTTTATAACGCTGTTCTTGTTTTACAAGATTTGTGGAGGCTATGCCGACAAGAAAGAAGGGTTGGACAGAGAAATTGGCAGACAGCAAGGATCTGCCAAAAGTGGAGAAAATTACTGGCAAGATGAGCAAGAGATGGGGGACAGGCACGGTGGTTATCCCCGCGCCGATGGAAGTCGATGAAATGATGAGAAGAGTGCCTGAGGGAAAACTCATCACTATTAACGAAATTCGCACGGCCCTAGCGAAGAAACACAAGGCGACAATCGGTTGCCCTATGACCACCGGTATCTTCGCTTGGGTCGCAGCTCACGCCGCTGAAGAACAGAGCCAAGAGGGTAAAAAAGATACCACCCCTTACTGGCGCACCTTGAAAACGGGTGGGGTGATAAACCCGAAATATCCCGGCGGGGTTGAAAGACAGAAAAAACGTTTAGAAAAAGAGGGGCATAAGGTAATTCAAAAAGGCAAAAAATACATAGTTGCCAATTACGAAAAATCACTGATAAAGCTTTGACTCTTGGCAAAAACCGCGTCTTTTCTACTTGAACCCGAATGATGTTTCTATGCCGAATCTATAGAAACTCTATCAAAAACTTTTGCACGGAAGTTCTGCGGTCAGCAAGATCTGAGAATGCAGATGGATAATCGCCTTCCCAGATGATATATCCACTGAGCTTCTGGGGTAACAAAGAACACAAATACTTAAGCCCGCACGCATGTAGTGTTGGCTTGAACGCAGACTTTACGCCAATCAATCGCTCTAACTGAGACTTCAACCGTGGAACCCGCCGCTTCGGCCGTAGATTGGATGCGGTAGGTTCCATTTCCATAATCCGTTTCGCGGTACGTAGATACCAAGTTCCAGCCTGTTTTGCCATAGTAACGTATGTTAAAACTTTTGGCTAGGGCTGGTTCATTCTCGTTGAAAAGTTTGCACGTTAACTCAACTTGTTTTTGTAGATCGAGCGCATGAATAATAAAACCTTCCACATACAAGCTTGCGGTGATATTCGCTGGAAACTCGAATCTGGTTTCAGTGTCCATTCCAATAATTGTAAAGTTAAAATCCACGTAGCTGCTTGAAACTCCGAAGCCACTGGAACTCCACGCAATCCAGACTCCATCGTTGTAAGGTGAAACATTCCATAAAGACGCGTTTAAGATGTAGATTTTGGATAAGCACCTTTGTTTAACCATGCCAAACCACTTGTTTAGGTTTTCAGGAATAATTTCGACTTGACTACGTGTGTTATGTTTACGAGTGAACTTAACACTGTTTGGTGTAAACTCGGTTTAATAGCTGAAACGTGTTTGCAAGGTGGGGTTTAACGAGCATTTGCTTTCTTCTCCGACTTCACGGAATAGTAACCCGTGGTAATACTGAAGAGGCTGGACAGCGCTGAAAAACCATGGAAAATATTATGGGATTCTCAGCTGTTAAAACAAAGCACAGTAAATAAAAATGAAAAAAAGGAGGGGAAATTTAGCCAAGATCGACGAACGAGTCTGCGGGCATGCCGCCTGGAGCAGTGCGGACAACGGTTAAAGCAGCGCCAACAGCAGTCTTGACCTCAATTTTCACAGTCTCATAGTCAGCAATCGTATGTCCTGTACCTAAGCGCATGACAAGAAACGCTTTCTCAGTAGATTCAAGAACAGTATCGACGTCACCGTTGTATATCGCAAACTTAGCCTCGTCACCAGATAGGGCCAGAGTCGTGTTTAGAGCGTCCCAGTCCGTATCACTTGTTGACACTACGTCTTCATATATGTTCAGCAGTGTTGCGTTTGGCAAATACACTGTAACTATGACTGATTCATTACCGAAGTCTAACGATGCTTTGCCTACTGAAAGTTTTACTGGAAAGACTATGTATTCAATGCTATTGGTAGAATCAGTTCTCCCCGTCACTAATCCGTCTAGTTGCAGTGCGCTCAATGCTTCTTCGATCCCTGAAGCCATAGTTTCCTTAGTCTTCTGAGTTGTGTAGAAGCCCATGTTTACGACTACGTAGCTTAGGGCTGCGGCGATTATGATGAAGGCTATCAACACTATGGCGGCTTCAATGCCGACTATACCTTTCTTGTTCTTGAACAGTCTTTTAAGAGACATTGGTTTACACCGGACCCCAACTGTCTGATGGCATTGCTTCTGGTACGTTGAACTCTATTGTAAGTGGCGCAGTCTTCTCGAGTCTTATCTCAACAATTATGGCTTCTCTTACCGTGGCAGCTTGCGCAGCGCTGAAAGTGAGTACTAGGTATGCCTTCTCGAAAGATTCTAGTGACTCATCAC
>JAOUJL010000263.1 GCA_029883255.1 Candidatus Bathyarchaeota archaeon
TGGGAGCGTTTGCAACCCGGACACCGCATCGTCCAAATCCCATAGGGCTAACATTGGTTGAGCTCTTGGAAGTAGAGGGCAACGTTGTGACTGTTCGCGGTCTCGACGCCTTTGACGGCACACCGGTCTTGGATATAAAGCCCTTCGACTATTGGGATGTGGCTGAAGACGCGAGGGTTCCTGAATGGTGGATGAAGCTGGAGAAGGAAAAACCTGGGAAACGTGGAATCAGCAAATAATGCGCGCGCGTCAAAAAAGGGTTCGAGTTTGAGAAAGTCTTGTGCACATGAAAATTGCAAGCAAATCAAACATCTTCTAATATTATTTTTCTAATTATCTTTCTCTTGCGCGCGCACGTTTCTGCATTCCAACATTTTTTGGCAAGTTAGGCATTCTTCTGGCACAGACTCAAAATCGGGGAGACTCCCCAGGTACCCAAAATTGTGGGAACACCACGAAAGATCTGTTTCCTTCTCTAATTGTTTGGCTGAATGGCTGATATGTGAATTCTTGACCTTATTTCGTCTTCGAAGAAGTGTGAGTAGACCCAAGAAAAGGAGTGCCAAGCCTATCAGAAAATAGTGTACTACTTTCATACCTATTCCTAGACTGATGTTTTCGCCTGTTCTGGATCCGAAGAATATAAGGACGAGGTCCTTGCCCCACACAGTTATATCATGCCATGTTAATTGGCCGACCCACGCCAGAGTAATCGATCCTAAAGTTGCAAGGAATAAGGCGGGTACATTTGACAACACGCGTAATTGAAGTCTCGTGCGCATTTTTGTTTCACTATTTACCTTGCATTATTTAATCTTTGATTCACAACCATCATATATTTTTCATGAAGGCAAAATATGAAGCGCAAATACAACCAAGCGCGCAACTGGAGTCAGAACATCAATTTTCGCTTCATAACAGTTATGAAGATCAACGCGCGCGCACGCGATAGTAACCTTCTCTATTCTTACGGAAAAACCCGTAGAACTTGATTGGATTGAATCGTCAAAGAGGGAAGGCAGCATCATTTCGAAAATCAACTTGTCCTCTTGGGGTGAATTCTTCTATTAGGGGAAGAGAAGGCCTAGGGACCATATGAGGACTATTCCGAAGACGAACAAGACAAACTGAATCATGGATTTTCCGATGTTCTCTTCTTTTTGTATCTCAGGGATCAATTCGGAGGCTGCGAGGTAGATGAAACCGCCTGCTCCAAAAGCGAGAAGTAAACCAACAAAGTTTTCTACGTAGCTTGAGAAGTAGTTTGAAATGAAGGCTCCGGCAACGGCTGTTAATGCAGATAAGAAGTTGACGAAGAGAGCTCTATATCGTGTGAAGCCGCCGTAAACCAGGACTCCGAAGTCGCCGATCTCCTGTGGAAGTTCGTGGAAGATTACGGCGACGGTGGTGGCTAGTCCCACTGGGATGGTTATGAGAAAACTGGCGGCAATGACCATCCCATCGACAAGGTTGTGAATTCCGTCTCCGAGCAGATTTAGATAAATAAATCTCTTGACAGTCATTTTTTCTTCAACCTTGGACTCGTATCCGTGTACGTGCCCATGGTACCAGTAGATGAATCGTTCAAGGAAGAAGAATCCGAGAAAACCTGCAGTTACGTAAAGAACGACTACGGAAAGTTGCTCTGTGCCGAAGAACTCAACTGCTTCTGGCAGTAAATCTAGGTAAGCCGCGCCCAGTATGGAACCGGCTGAGAAGCTGAGGAGGACAAACAAGATTCTGTCCAGCGTAGTCTCCTTCAGGGATATGGCAAAAACTCCGATAAATGATAGAAGGCTGACCACGGCAACGGCCAAGATCGCGTAGAGTAGATTAGACAAATCGTCTTCTCCTACTTTATGCCAATAATTTGCTCATTATAACTGTTCATTAATTAATTTGGTGGAGACAACGTCAAGGTGTCTAAGTTTAATAGCAACGGATAGAAAATCTATGTCATGAGAGCGACGTTCCAATGCACGAACATTTCCATCCACTGAAAGGCACAAGATATCTTGGAATAGCCCTAGGCATCACCATATCCTTCTTCGTCGTTGAGCTAGTCGGAGGACTAGTAACAAACAGCCTGGCCCTCTTGACAGACGCTTGGCACATGCTGAACCATATCCTTGCCCTAGTCTTCGCCCTCATAGCCGCATGGCTTGCCCTGCGACCTATCACGGTGAACAAAACCTACGGCTACTACCGTGCGGAGATTCTAGCCGCCTTTTTGAACGGCATCTTCCTCTGGGCGGTCGCGGTTTTCATCTTCTACCAGGCTATTCTGCGGATTCAACAACCGGCTCCGGTAGAGAGTCTAAACATGCTGATTATTGCTGTCTTGGGTCTGATGGCCAACGGACTGTCTGCGGTAACCCTTTCAAGGTCAAAGGATGAGAGTCTAAACGTCAAAGGCGCGTTTCTACACGTTGTCGCCGACACCTTGGGATCAGTAGGGGCGATTTCCGCGGGGCTAATCATGCTTTTTACCAAATGGTATTTAGTAGATCCTTTGATCAGCATGATGATAGGCGTATTAATCTTCTACAGTTCCGGGAAACTCGTCCGAGACTCCCTGAACGTTCTCCTCGAAGGCGTCCCTTCCCACATCGACGCGAGTGCGCTAGAGCGC
>JAOUJL010000038.1 GCA_029883255.1 Candidatus Bathyarchaeota archaeon
CCAAGTTCCCCTTAAACTAAAACCTTCTATTGGTTTAGTGCCTGACGACATACTTTCCTCTGTCGACAGCAAATTTTTTCCATCTAGCGTTGCTCATGCCTTCGGAAAAGCCGTATACGAATACGGTAAAGCCAACATTGCTTTTGTTGGTATTCCTTGTCATGTGCTTGCTCTTCGTAAGTTGGAGGCTTGGCAGCATAAGCTTGCGGAAAATCTCAAGATTGTAATAGGACTCTTCTGTCTTTGGACTTTTTCATTAGGATACCTTCTTGAATATCTCTCGAGTACTTATCACATTGAAGCTTCCGATATCAAGAGGATAGACCTACAAAAGGAATACGTGGTTGACACAACAAAAGGGACGATACGAATACCGCTTTCTGAGGTTAAGCCTCACATTTTAAATAGCTGTCGAACTTGTGGCGATTTCACGTCTGAACTCGCCGATATATCAGTCGGAGGTGCGTACCCGCTAGAAGACTGGTCCACAGTTATCATTCGAACAAAACACGGCGAGGATGTTTTTAACGACGCTGTGAAGCACGGAGCAATAAGGACAATGTCCATAAACAAAAAACCAGACGTTTTCACACACACGGTTGAGATGGCTATTCATAAAAAAAGACTTGCTCTTGAAGAGGTCAAAAGGCTGAGAGCGACGAATAGGCCAGTTCCTCCCATAACTGATCGTTTATTGATGTTTTTGCCGCGAGAAACTGCTCTTTTCACTTCTCTAAAGGTTGAAGACGTGATGACGAAGAAGGTTATGGCGGTGCCTCCAACGATTACGGTTAGTCAATTCTTAGAGGTTATGACGAAGCATCATCACATGGGCTATCCTGTTATGAACGAGCGTAAAGAGCTTACGGGCATAGTAACCTTCGAAGACGCCGCCAAGGTTCCTAAAAAAAAGAAAGATAAGGTTCTAATCAATGATATCGTTCACAGGAAGCTGGTTGTGGCCTACCCGGATGAGTCTGTCTTAGAAGCTATTGAAAGAATGATTGCGCATAAAATCGGGCGCATCCTTGTAGTAGATCGAAAGAACCCGAAAAACCTCTGCGGCATCCTCACCAGAACAGACGTAATGCACGTGTTAAAATGGCCTATGAAAACTAAATGAGACCTCATTTGCATGTGCTTCAAATGAGATTACGAAGCTTCCACATCAATGTTCTAAGAATGCCGCCGCAGATGCAGAGAGAGAATTTTGGAAACCACGTTGAAAAAATAGAGAGGCGGGTAAGCTTCTAGGATGCGCGCCAAAAATGTTTGGTAGCTGTTATTTTCTTCTTCGTCATTAAATCTTTAACCTTTGGATTGGTAAGGATGGTCATTTCATGTTGTATGATCTTCAATAAATGATTCAATTGCGGGTGGAACCGGCTTACTCAATCGTTTCATTCTTTTTGCTTCTCTCAAAGCGGCTCTTCTTTTATTTGTAGCCATTCTAGTAATTTGGAGGAAAACATCTGGCTCTTCGTCTATGTTTTTGATCCTTATTACCTTATGCTTCACAGCGTCATTAAAGAAATCCTCGCCTGTTTTAGATCGAATTATGACTGTGGACCAATTCTTCAACGGGTCGGCGCCACCAACGGATATGTCCGCAAGTTCTGATGAGAAATCCATGCAGGTTCGACATCTGTTCAAAACATTTGGCTTGATCTCTTGAAGCGGTATCTTCGTGATCCCTTTTTTTGTGTGAATGAGGTATTCTGTAGTTAGGGCTATTCTCTGAACTTCAGAAGGCTTAATGTCATAATTACGTGAGAGATATCGAAGAAGTTTACTTGAAGAAAGAGTCCAGAGACAGAAGAGTCCTATTACAATCTTGAGATTATCCGCAAGCTTATGCTGCCAAGCCTCCAACTTACGAAGAGCAAGCACATGACAAGGAATACCAACAAAGGCAATTCTTTGTTTCCTATGTTCAAGTACTGCACTGCGGAAGGCTTTAGCGACAGCGGATGGAAAAAAATGAACTTCAACCGCTGATAGCAGGTCGTCTTGAACGGAACTAACGAGTGGCTTCAGCTCCATTGGAGTCCCGACTTTTGCCTGTGAGAACACGGCGCTATCGATGATATCTTTCTCTAGGGCGTGAGTTAATAGGGATGCAACGACACCACCACCAGGACCAACATTCATACCGCGTTCTACAGCTTGGCCGAGTAGGATTTTCCTATAACATCCCAAATTTGGGGTTTCAACTAAAACCGCTTCTGTGTGAGGGCACACATCGTAACAGATTGAACAGTTATCTAAATATTTTGAGCAATCATAGATACACTGAGGTCTCTCTTCGACTATCTTAATTGCACGGACTGGACAAGCGGCTTCACATGCACCACACAGGGTACAAAAGCCTTGATCGACAATTATTTTCTTTAACCGATCAAATGCTAACGGCAACCTATTTTTCGTTTTCATCAACCAGTCCTCAATATGTGAATCTCTGCTTGGTAAAGTTGTTGGCTTTAATATATTTCTTTTTCATTTACACATCCTGTTAACTTATCAGAGATAAAAGGTGTTTCTCAGATTCACAAAACTGGGACAGGCAATTGGTAATGAAGGAGAAGTTGCTTGCTACAATCATAAGAGGATTATGCAAGCATCGTGTAGAGGCTGAGTTCACGAACTCCTCTTATGGGATATGCCCTCCGAGTACAAACAGGAGAATCAGTAGCAATGGTATGCCCGATATAACCCAGATCATGCTCCAAGAAAGCACTCCTGTATGGGTTTTTCTAAACGCCTGACAAAATTTCACAGTATTTTGCGCTATGAGGTAATTGAACGCGTCGATGCCTCCAAGTTCTAGGCGTTTATGCATGACTTTGGAGAGTGCCTTTGTTTTGTCTGCAATTTTGTAATAGAGCGTGTCAACGTAACATCGGTTCCAGAGAAAGGTGTGAATCTTTTTCAGATATACGTGTTTATTGGTTACGTTATCTGGGTCAACTCTGTGTGTTATATACATCTGGTACGCCGGGTATCCTCCAATTGCTAATGCTGCACAGGTCATTCCAAAAGTCGGTGACAGAAACATCTTCTTTATAACATCAACAATGCTGTAAGGGGTTATGCCCTGATGTAAAAGAGGCGAGAAGAATTCGTGAAATCCTGTGATAATAAATGGTGCTAATACACCCATAATTATTGTGGTCAAGGCTACAATTGCCATGGGAATCCACATTATAGATGAAACTTCTTTGATTGGCCTTCCTCTGTGTTCAAGTTTCTCTATGTGTTTGCTTTTTTGACCGAAGACCAAACCCATCATACGTAGAATGTAAAAAGTAGTTACTGTAGCGGTGATCATTAAGAGGATGTACAATCCGTAAGCTGAGAGCATTAGATTGAAGTTTCCTTGGTTGCTGGCTTCTTGTGCAAGGTCTAATGTCGCGCTGTATATTGATTCTTCACTCCAAAATCCACTTAACGGTGGTATGCCAATTGTGGCGAGAGCTCCAATAGCCATGCATTTAAACGTGATTGGCATACGAGCTTTGAGTCCGCCCATGTCAAACATGTCCTCAGAGTGAACCGTGTGCAAAATTGCTGCAGCGGATAGGAAGAGAAGTGCTGATACAATGGCGTCTATTATTAGATGCAAGTTGCCTGCCAGATACCCAACAGCTGGATTAGCCATTAATCCGCCTACTCCTAAAGCTACTGTCATGAGAGCGTATTGGCTGATGATGGAGTACGCTAAAACCTTTATTAGATTTCTTTGAACCACAGCCATGCTCGCCCCCAATAATGCGGTAAACGCGCCAATCCATGCAACCGCAAGGAAGAAGAGAGCTATTTCTCCGCACGCACCTAAAGCACTATGGAAAATCGGCAGAGTCCTAGCCACCAAATACACTCCAGCCAACACCTCTGTAATGGCATTAAATGACGCTGGTGTGCCAGGCATCGCGTCTGGTAGCCAAACGTGTAACGGGAATTGAGCTGATTTCGCTATGGCTCCAGCAAAAAACATGAGAGTGGTAATGAGTAACAAGCCTGATGTTGATAGGTCTCGTATCCAACCGGTGTCGTTTTGGAGGCCTGTGAAGTCAAAGGTATGGGAATATGTGTACATGATCAGGATGGATGCTAAGAGGAGAACGTCGCCGACGCGAAGTATCAGGAAGGTCTTCAATCCGTAGTGAGCTTTCTGGGGGTCCTTGTACCAGAAGGTGACCATGGCACTGCAGCTTAGCCCAACGACTTCCCAGCCGATGAACAGCAAGAGAAGGTTGTCCGCCATAACCACTAGGCTCAATCCGCCGATGAAAAGTTGTGTGAAAAACCAGTATCTGGTTAAGCCAGGTTCTCCTCGCATGTATTCCAAGGAGAAAATCGTGACTAGAAGCCCTATGCAATTGACTATGTTACTCATAAGTACGCTTAAAGGGTCTACGAGTATTCCTAGATTTACGCCGAGAGAGTTTGTCCACGGGATCCGATGGTCAACTATGTTTCCTGTGAGGGCGTCAGGTATTAGGGAAAGTGAAAAAATGAGGCCGGCGGCAACAAATGCTACTGGTGCGTATTTCCTGAGCTTGCGGGGTGCCAAGGTAAAGAATGGCGTTAGCATAGCTCCAATTATTGGAGTGAGCCAGCTGAGCCATGGTGCGCATGGAAGCAACAAAACACCCCTGTAGAGTAATACATGATATAAAAGTTTTAATCGTTGCAATTATTCTTATCGGTTTAATAATTATGATTAATCCTAAGAAACGACGCTGCAGAAAGAAAGGAGAAATAGAACGAGGTGAGGTTGCTTTTATCGATAATCCGTTGACTTTTGTGTTTACTTAGGCTTTTTGAAATAGTGTACGCCATTCGTTTTGTTTTGTGAGGTTGGCGAGGGCTTCGCTGTAGACTTTTACTTTCAGGGCTCCGGAATCCTCTTCCACGGTCTCCTCTCCAATGTATTTTTTGCCTACATCTTTAAGCTGCTCTAACAATGCTTTTGCCAATTTTTCAAGGGCTTTTGAGGAGATTTTGGAAATTTGGTGGTTGAGTTGGAAGGCGCTAAGTATCCCTATCAGATGCTCTACTTGTATCTGTATGAAGTATCTTCGAACGTCCTTTGGAACGTGTTCAAGGTCAACAATGAATAAGGCTGCTGCAGGACGATAATATTTCTGTAGGATCCCGTGTTTCTCTGCTTCGAGTTTCTCTATGCGTACTACTCCTACTTTCATCAATAAACGTAAATGATATCCGATGGCAGCTTTCGTTAGCCCCAGCTGTTCAGAGAGTTGAGTTTCTGTCATTGGTTGTGTGCCCAATAAACGCAGAATCTCTGCACGTGTAAAGTCAGCGAGCAATCGAATCTTGTCAGGATCATCTACAATGCAGACAGCCATTTTTGGTGGTTTAGCCGTGGTTCGTTTCCTCCGTCATCATCTTTCGGGAACTTACGAAATATAAAATGTTAATCGATATAGATATTTAAATTGATGACAGCACTTGTGCGTTGATGGAAGAAGCCTAGTTTGAGGTTTTGGAATGGACTCCAAGATGGTTTAGAAGCCAGTTGTCTACCCATTCCAAAAAAGGGAATTGTTACAGTTTAACATTGTTTATGCTGTTTCCAAATGTGTGTGTGCGTAATGTTCGATCAAAAGTGACAAGCGCGAATAAAACGACTGTTTTACAGAGAGCCTTACGGACTTCCGACACAGTTCTTTTATTCTGATAGTCTTCTTAATTATCTCCTCTGAAGGAGGACGCTTCATTGCTTCCATATGCGCCATGGCTTTGCTGGCTTATCCCAATCTTCGGAGCCACCGTTACGCCATTAGTTAGTGCAATTCGTCGAAGATTCAGCAGTTATCTAGCTGTGTTGTCCATCGGAATGAGTGCTCTCTTCTCTTTTTCGATGATTCCTGACATCTATTTTGGAACGGTTGGAACAGCTCAGCCCGATTTGACGATTCCATGGGTTTCTAACAGCCTTATTCAAGTTGGCGTGTATATTGATCCCTTAAGCGTGCTTATGGCAAGTGTGATTACTTGTATAGGATTTCTAGTTACGGTTTTCTCCGTTGCCTACATGCAAGATGAGCCAAGTTTGGCTAGGTTCTGGTTTCTCATACAGTTTTTCATCGGTGGGTACTCAGTGATAGTGATGGCAGATAACCTTCTCTTCATGTTCATAGGTTGGGAAATAGTTGGGATATGCTGCACTGGTCTTGCAGCTTTTTGGTACAAAGACCCTAACAAGGCACACATGGGCCTTAAAACTTTCATTCTTCTTCGTGTTGCAGACGTATTGCTGCTTGCGTCTATTTTGATAATATATGCCACGCCTCCTCATACCCTTAACATTATAAAACTCGCAGAAAACGGCAACTGGATGGGAGAATTATCAAGGTCTGGCTTGCTTTTTATTACAGTCCTCATGTTCTTTGGTGGAGCTGTAGGAAAGGCAGCTCAGTTTCCTTTACAAGAATGGCTTCCAGATGCACTGGCTGCCTCGCCTTCTTCTTTCAACGCCTTAACTGAATGTTTAGCTGGGCCTTTCATTATGGCTAGAGTTCTCCCAATCTTTCACGGAGGTATAGAATATAGTGGCATGGTTGACTTCTTTTTAGTCATGGCATTTGTAGGTACACTTACAGCAGTGATTAGTGCTCTCATAGCAACTGTTCAAACTAACATATTCAAAGTTCTGTCATACTCTATCTCAAGTGTGATCGGGTACATGATAGCGGCTTTGGGTTTAGCGGGATTAATGACCGATATAAGCGGGGGATATTTAGCTGGTGCCTTCCTTTTAACCATAGACGCCTTCATCTCAGCGCTGCTTTTCCTCACTGCGGCGTACATTTCCTATACAGTTGGCTCAGACAATCTACACTATATGAGTGGATTCAAGAGTCGGATCGCGCATAGAAGCATAGAAGTAGGAGCCCTCGCCATCGCAGGTATACCACTACTAAGTGGCTTTTGGTGCACGAACTGGATTCAAACGGTCGCCTTGGATTTTGCAAGAGAGGCTGGCATAAAAGGACAATCCACGCTGATGATATCGGGTTACGTAATTTTTGCTCTTTTAATAATAGGCGGGGGAATAACTGCCTTTTACGGTCTTAGAATGATGGGGCTTATCTTACGAAGGGGGAATCACGGTTCAGAAGGGAGGGTTCTTAAAAAGGTTCCATCTTTGATGCGCATTTCCCTTGCTGCTACTCTTGGAGTAACTGCATTCTTGGATTTTTTAGCACTTCTTTTAATCCCGAGCTTTAACAAGTTTCTTCAACCTCTTTTGCATACACTGACTTTCCCTACTATTGTCGATGTTCTAGTATACATTGTTCCCTCAATAAGTACAGTTTTAACGTGTGTGGCAGTAACGGTCGGAGGATATCCTGCATACCAGTTGTACATAGCGCGTCGAGTTGATCCAGCTAAATTGATTAAAGAACACTCGTTTCTGAAGAAGATTCATACGTTTTTCTGGAATCGATTTTACATCAACGCGCTTTACTACAAAATCTTCGCTTATCCAGCGATCACATTTTCAAAAGGATTGTATAAAGGATTAGAGTTTGGAGGCATCGACAAGTTCAACTATTCTGTTGCAAGATTCTTCAGGCGGATATCTAGGGCCGTGCATGAAAGGCTTGAGCTTGGAGGCATTGACGCATTTAATTACCTAATAGCAAATGCTACAACATCGTTTTGTCGCTGGTTCAGAAAGACTCACTCAGGAGTTTTATCCTACAACATGCTGGCAGTTTCTGTCGGAATCGTATTGCTGATAGTTTTAATATTTATATTTGGAGGGTTCATTCCCTAGGTGAAAGCTAATGTTCTACCATATACCCCTGTTGGCAACACTTCTTCCGGCGATTTTAGGAATCATTCTGTATCTCTTTGGAAGAGGTGTTGGAAAAAAAGTCCGGTGGCCAGCGACAATAATCGCTTTTCTATCTGTTTTTTTGATTCTTTCTATGTTACCAGACCTTATTGGATACTACCAAAACGGAGGACAGTCGATTTACGTTACGTATGAGTGGATAACATCACCAATTGAGGTTACATTCGGCTTTTATATCGACAACATCAGCTTTTCCATAGGCTTAATTATCGCTGTCCTCAGCGCTTTCTCCTGTCTCTACTCCACCAAATACATGGAAAATGAACCTGGACAAGCAGGCTACTATGCAAATCTACTACTCTTCATGTCTGGCATGCTCGGAGTAATATTCTCCTCAAACCTTCTCCAGTTCTATCTCTTCTGGGAGTTAATGCTGATCCCTTCTTATTTCCTAATAGCTTTCTGGGGAAAAGCTAAAAGAGCATTGACCATCGGATTCAAGTACTTCATATTCACGCATGTTGGCGCAGTGTGTATGCTTTTAGGAATTTTATCAATCTACACGTACACCGGCACCTTTGACCTTGTTACACTCTCCCTTCCTGGAGTATATGGCAAGATACCGCCAAACATGATAATGCTCATCTTCGCCTTGCTGCTGATTGGATTCTGTGTCAAGATGGCGACATTTCCTCTGCATACGTGGCTCCCCGACGCACACAGTGAGGCCCCTGCGCCGATAAGTGCTATGCTGTCTGGAGCCATGATCAAATGTGGCGCCTACGCTATGATAAGGATTTTTCTCTCCATGTTTAGCTCAACAATGCTCCAAACTTCAGATTATTTAGCCATCATCGGAATCGTCACTATAATTTATGGGGGATTGATGGCCCTTGCCCAAACCGACATCAAACGATTGTTGGCTTATTCTAGCATAAGTCAGATGGGATACATTTTCTTCGGCATCGGGGTCAGCTCCAAATTGTGGGATTTTGGGGTCATGGGTGGACTATTTCACATAGTGAACCATGCCATTTGCAAGAGTCTTCTCTTCATGTGCGCCGGCGTCATCCTCCACCAAACTGGGACAAGAGACATCAGAAAACTAGGTGGCTTGGCTGGAAAAATGCCCATAACTACCGTCTCGTGCTTGATAGGAGCCTTGTCTCTGACTGGAACGCCTCCTCTGAGCGGATTTTGGAGTGAATGGATGATATTTGCGGGTGGAGTTTCCGCTGGAAAAGTTTTGCTCACGCTAATAGCAGTCATTAGCTCCGTAATCACGGCAGGGTACTATTTGTGGTTTGTATGGAGAGTCTTCTTTGGGGCAACTCCTGAAAACTTGGAAAACGTGAAAGAGGGTTCGTGGCTACTGCTTATTCCAATAGTCGCGTTGACGGCAGCTACTGTTGTGTTGGGGATATGGCCAGATTTGCTTCTGGGATTAACCAGCAGCCTTTGAGTCCCTTGTACTTGTTTCTTAAAGTGTAGATCATTCTAGTCAACAATTGAGGGGCGTCTGAAGGTTTATATTTCTTAGGCGTGTACTAATGATGTGAATGGGTGGCGATGGTGAGAAGCATAGTCTTCTCAGCGTGGTTAACGTTTGACAGAACAAGTTAGAAACTTCTTCCGAAGAATCAGATCATATCTGCGGATTACGCATGTAGGTAGTATTGCCAGAAGATACTTCGTCATGAATGGTTTTGACGGTTCAATGACTATGCTAGGCATTGTCATAGGCTCATGGATTGTGGGAAACACGGAGTCAAAGATAATTGTCACCGCAGGATTTGGGGCATGCTTGGCCATGGGAGTGTCCGGCGTTTTTGGAGCTTATATGGCTGAGAAAGCTGAGAGAAAGAGACATCTTAAGACGCTTGAGGATTCAATGCTCACCGATCTTGGTGACTCTATGCACAGTGATGCTTCTAACTTTGTTTCCATCTATGCTGCAATAATAGATGGTGTATCACCCATGTTGACAGCAGCTGTCTCTCTCATTCCTTTCATCTTAACGTTAACGGGAACGCTTGTCATCTGGGACGCTTACATTATATCCATCATTCTCACCTTAGCCACATTGTTTTCTTTAGGTCTCTATCTTGGCAGAATCGCAAGGGAAAACATTTTTTTGTACGGCGCTCAGACGGTCGCCGCTGGACTACTAACTGTAGCGATAGTGGTCCTTCTAGGTGGCATTTAGTCTCTTTACTGAGCGAATCGCCTTTGACGTACTAAAATCTAGGCTTGTAGATGTTGAGAATTATAGATTTTTGCGTATCGTAAACGGATATGCCTAATCGTCTTAAGTTGATGTTTTTTTGATAAGTTTTTTTCCGACTGAAACTTCGTCGATGCTGTGAATTACGGCTCCGCAATCTTTCATCGCGTCTTTGAGATGGTTAAGGTTGATACCGTTGCCTTCTATTGTGATTCTTACGCTTTCTGTGCTTTGGTCAATCTCGACAAGGGATATGTTGACTCCATCTACGCCGCCTATCGAGCTTAAACGCGTGGCAAGTTCAGGTAAGTCGGGTTCGTGGGGCTTTAAGACGTCTAGGACCAGTCGCTTTACGCCCTGTTGCACCTACAAAGGTCCTCCAACCTCAACGTCTGTATTCTAGTTATTTAACTTTTATTCCTTCA
>JAOUJL010000264.1 GCA_029883255.1 Candidatus Bathyarchaeota archaeon
GAAGACAATAGAAGAGAAATTGAAAGCGAAATCGTAGCGAGTTTTCTGCGGATAGGAGGACTCTAGCCATGTGCGCCTTATGATTGATAATAGATGAGGTTGTTTCCTCTCCAATGTTCTCCAAAAGCTGTAAGCTGCTCTTTCAAGATCAAATCGCTTCCTAAGCCGTGTTTCAGAGTGAAACCAAAAAATATATTGGATGCAGGCAATGTCGGGTGCCTAAGAAGAGGAGTTCGATCATTGGTTGCGTGCTGAGATCAAGGTAAGCGGTATTGTTCAAGGCGTGGGTTTTCGACCCTTTATTTATCGTATCGCCATAAAAAACAGGCTAGTTGGCTACGTGCGAAACCGAGGAGACGCGGTAGTAGAGATTGTAGTGGAAGGAAAGAAGGGCAATGTTAATCGTTTTCTTGAGGACTTCGAGGAGAAAAAACCTCCTCTCGCCCGAATTTACGAGGTGACCACGAACTATACAGAAGACAAAAACGAGTTTGAAAAATTCACCATTCTCAAGAGTTCTGAAGACGTAGAGCTTTCAGGATCCGTCATCCCGCCAGACATTTCAATCTGCAGCGAATGCTTAAGAGAACTTAGACACTTGAAAAACAAACGTCACAACTACTTTTTTATCACATGCACCAACTGTGGCCCCAGATATACCATCATTGACCGACTTCCCTACGATAGGCCGAACACCACAATGCAAGAATTCCCTATGTGCAATTTCTGTTCCAACGAATTCAAAGACCCGTCCAACCGACGGTTTCATGCGCAGACAGTAGCATGCAGCAAGTGCGGTCCAAAAGTCTATCTTACGGCCAACGACGGACAGCCCATAGAACATAGAGATCCCATCAGAGAGGCGGGTAGACTGCTTGAGCAGGGATACGTCGTTGCGATCAAAGGAAATGGAGGCTTCCACGTCGCCACCGCAACCACCAAGTCTAAACCCATCGCCCAATTGAGAAAAGCAAAGCATAGAACCCAGAAACCGTTCGCAATCATGGCTCGCGACCTTGAAACCATAAAGTCGTTCGCAGAGGTAAGCTATGCTGAAGCTGAGCTGCTTACTTCGTACATCAAGCCCATTGTTCTTCTAAAGAAGAGGGACGACTGCTACCTTTCCGAATTAATTTCTCCAAGGCTAAACAACATCGGAGTGATGCTTCCATACACCGGCCTGCACCATATGCTGTTCGACGACGTACGTGAACCCGCGTTTGTAATGACGAGCGCTAATCCTCCTAATGAGCCAATCGTGGCAGAAAATCGGTTGGCCATAAAAAGACTGGGATCTGTGGTCGACTTCTTTCTGTTTCATAACAGAGTTATAGCCCATAGATGCGATGACTCCGTTGTCCGTTTCCACAGTGTAAACCAAAGCCTGATTCGTCGATCTAGGGGATACGCTCCTGAGCCGATACGCCTTAAACGTTCAGCAGATAGTTGCGTCTTAGGTGTTGGGGCGGAACTTAACGTAACCTCTTGCGTATTGTTTCGGGACAAAGCCTTTGTTTCCCAGCATATCGGAGATGTGGAGAATCTGGAGACCCTTAGATTCTTGATAAAAGCCGTAAATCACTTGATAAAGCTAACGAACAGTAAAATTGAGTTCATAGCCTGTGATCTGCACCCAAAATTCAACACGACAAGGCTGGCCCGTGATTTGGGAAATGAATTTGAATGTCCGGTTGTTTCAGTTCAGCACCATTACGCTCACATAGCATCCTTAATGGGTGAACATGACATCAGCGAGATGGTGGGCATAGCCTGCGACGGCTTCGGTTACGGCTTAGATGGCAATGCTTGGGGTGGAGAAGTCTTGTATTGCAACCAAGACGGTTTCCAGCGTCTAGGCCATCTTCAAGAGCAGCCGATGGTTGGGGGCGACCTTGCAACGTTGTATCCGTTGAGAATGGCTGCTGGAATGCTTCACGATGTGGTGGATGTTGAGGGATGGCTTCTATCCGAAAGTAAACGTTTTCCGCATGGAAAAACAGAGGCCCAAATAATCGTTAAGCAGTTGGAGAAAGAATCATTGCTCAAAACTACAAGTTGTGGAAGAGTGTTAGATGCTGTTTCTGCCATGCTGGGTTTATGTTATGAGCGGACCTATGAAGGTGAGCCAGCGATGAAATTGGAGTCTGTTGCCATGAAAGGAAGAGACATCTTAAACCTAACATCTGAAATCAGAGGAAACACCATTTACACTTCACTCCTCGTTCATGAAATATTCAATGAGAGAAGCAAACAGTCAGTTGCTGACTTGGCTTTTTCCGCCGAATCCTATCTTGCCAATGGTCTAGCCCAGCTGGCCATACAGAACGCTGAACGACTAAATGTCAAAACAATCGGGTTTTCCGGCGGAGTTGCATACAATGAGCACATCACCCAAGCAATCAGGAAAAACGTTGAGAAAAACGGTTTCAGGTTCGTAGTTCATAGCATGGTTCCGCCGGGAGATGGAGGCATCGCCTTTGGCCAAACGATCGCCGCAAGCCTTCTCGCCCATTAACCATAATCGATTTATTTTGGACACCCGTTTATTAGGTGATGAAAATGTGCCTTGCAATCCCGGCCAAAGTGATTGAAATCCATGGAAACAATG
>JAOUJL010000265.1 GCA_029883255.1 Candidatus Bathyarchaeota archaeon
AGCATTCTACGGTGCTTTCACGGCGTTGGTGGAGAACGACATAAAGAGGATTGTTGCGTATTCTAGCATAAGTCATATGGGCTACGTTCTCTTTGGGCTCTCGCTCTTTCCGTTTTCAGTAAATGGCGTTGCATATGGGTCGGTTGAAGGCGTCGTCGGCGCTGTTCTTCACCTCGTTAACCACGCGGTCAGTAAGGGACTCCTTTTCTTGGTCGCTGGTTCAATCATGAGGCAAACAGGTGTTCGAGACATAAGAAAAATGGGTGGGCTGGCTGGGAAGATGCCTTTAACCGCAACCTCCTCAGCTTTAGCGGTTTTCAGCATTGCTGGGGTTCCGTCACTTGCCTGTTTCATAAGCGAGTTCCTAATTTTTGTTGGCGGGTTTCAAGCAAGTGGTTCAGATAGTTTTTACTTCTGGCCCACATTCTTAATGCTCGTTGCGACGGTTTTCAGCCTAGCTTATGTCTTAAGGTTTTTCTTGAAGGTCTTTCTGGAATCTCCCAAGATCAAAGAAGTGAAAGAAGCTCCAATCTTCATGACAATTGCGATGATCGTTCTTGCCGTTCTTGTCCTGATGTTGGGTGTGTGGCCCCGATTCTTCATGGATTTGATCAACAGCGTTTCGATCGGATGACGAGGTTAGATGATGATTAACGTACTGGATGTACTTGCACCAACTATTATTTTCACTATTTGTTCCGTAGTCACCGTGCCTTTACTTATTTTTGTTCGTAAAAAATCTCATAGTAAAGGGGTTTTCACTGCTGTTTGGATTGCCATTTCATTTTCGGCTGCCGCTGTCAGCGTAGCACATATAGGCATAGAATACTATAAGCAGTGTTCTGGACAACCGTTTCTCAGCGTCTCCTTCGGCGAAGCTAGCATGATGCCTTTTTCAAGCACGTTTCTTGTTGACGCTGTTTCTGTCTACATGGCAGTGGCTTACCTAGCAGTGAGCTTCATCTGTTGCATGTACAGCGTTTTATACGTGAAAGCCGACGAGAGACTATCCGAGCGATACTATGCATTAATGCTTATGCTCACTGGCACCGTAATAGCTGCCTCTTTTTCCGGCGACTTACTCACGCTTTTCATCTTTTGGGAAGCATCAGCGGCGGGTTCTTGTTTCCTCATAATTTATAGAAGGACTACAGAATCGCTTGAGGCGTCAATAAAATATCTTGTTATGATTGTAATAGCCTCCGGCTTCATAGTGTACGGGTTATCCACAGTCTATGGGCTTGCAGGCGGCACTCTAAACTTCTGGGCCGTGAAGAACGCCCTAGTGACTATAGAAAACAAGCAACTTTTGGTGATTGCTTTCGTCTTCATCGCCGCGGGCTACGGCATTGAGACCGCTATTGTTCCATTTCACATGTGGCTCCCAGACGCTTATACCGCAGCCCCAGCACCCTCATCTGCCTTGTTATCCGGGTTGATGGACCAAGCAAGCTATTACATCTTGATGAGGGTCTTGATATACATTCTCACGCCACCAATCATTGTCGATTGGCCCTACGCACTGGCAATCTTTTCCGCGCTCACCATGACCGTTGGAAACTTATTCGCACTGGCACAAACAAACGTCAAACGGATGATATCCTACGTCTGCGTGGCAGACATTGGCTATAACCTAATAGCGATAACCAGCGTTACTCCGCTCGGAATCATGGGCAACCTCTACTTTTTTTTCGTAGGGGGAATGACAACCGCTCTCTCCTTCATGGTCATAGGAATTCTTAACAACATGGGGTTGAAAACGTTAGACGACTTCTCCGGTATAGGACGAAAATTACCTGCAACAAGCTTAGCTCTTACCATCGCGGCGCTATCGTTTTCTGGTTTCCCACTCTTAGCTGGATTTATGGCGAAATATATGGTTTTCACGGCTGCGATAGAGGGGAACATGGCGTGGCTAGCGGTGATTGGGGTCCTTAACAGTGTCCTTCAAACAGCCTATTTTCTACGACTGATTCATTACATGTACGCCAAATCATCAAAAAAGCCAATAAAAGCCAAAGAACCGTGGAAGCTGTTGGTGCCAGTATATATTTTGGTGGTTGCAATCATACTAATAGGAATCTATCCTGCATTGACCCTTGGTTTAATATATCCCGCTGCAGAACAGATGCCTTTTATGCCTTGATCCCCGGTTACAACGTGCATTTAAGCAAATTCCTGTAACTGTATCACAATATGTGTGGTCACGTGTGAGGCAAGGCACGTATTTAAACGTTAAGACACTTATGAATATTTGAAGGCTGGATCACTGTTGAAGACAAAACGCAAGCAACTCATAGCGTTTAACGATCTGAAGAGGAAAATAATCACCCCGGGCTTTTGTACTTTGTGTGGTGCATGTGAGGCTGCTTGTCCCGTTCATGCAATCAAGATAAAAGAAAATAAAATTCACAGCATCCTTGACTGTTCAGAAGCCTTAGACCTCTGCCCGATTTGTTACGATATTTGTCCTCACTCAGAGGCACTTTTGCTTGAGGCCATGGGATTCGTTACAGAGGCGCCTTTTCGAAGGTCGAATCTGGGTTACTATAGAAAAATTGTGCTCGCACAAGCGACAGAGCATAGACTCAGGGAACTTAGCCACAG
>JAOUJL010000266.1 GCA_029883255.1 Candidatus Bathyarchaeota archaeon
GCTATCTTGTTTGTTCACGTAAACAAAAAGATAGGCTGCAACTACTATTGAAGCTAAAGCCGCGAGCGGCGCAATCATCCACAATTCCATTTATAATCACACTCAATGCGTAGACTTATTGAACACTGACAGGGATATCTTAAGTTTTTCGCCGAACCGTTAGCAGTATCTAATTTATAAAGTTATTTTACACCTTCAGCAACTCCTTATTGCAGCCTTTTGGCGGCTATGTAGAAAACAAGGCATTAACTGAAAGAAACGCTTTTTAGGAGCAGGGGTGCCTTAAAATGCTAAATGTAAAACTATACTATTGGATAAAGCAGGCGGTTGACATGAGCCCCGAATGGCATGCTTTGGAAACGGAGGAACTCATGAGAGCCTTAAAAGCCAGCGAGAAAGGCTTGAGTGAAGAAGAGGCTCAACGCCGACTGCAAGAATTTGGACCCAACGAACTCGTGGAGAGAAAGGGAATAACCCCTTTTCAAATATTTCTCGGGCAGTTTAAGGACGTCTTTGTAATTATGCTTTTGATTGCCATCGTAATTTCTCTCATGGTGGCATGGTACAAAACGACCATTGCTCCAGGTGCAGAAGGTTCAATTGACGAATATGTTGACGCAATAACAATAGGAGCTATTGTAGTTCTTAACGCTGTTGTTGGTTTTGTTCAAGAGTATCGATCAGAAAAAGCAATGGAAGCCATGAAAAAGTTGACAGCTCCCAAGGCGCGGCTCTTACGGGAAGGAACAGAGGTGATCGTACCTGCAAGAGAAGTAGTGCCCGGGGACATTGCCCTTTTGGAATCGGGGGACCGTATCCCGGCTGATGGCCGACTCCTTGAAGTAGTGGATTTGAAGACTGATGAAGCAGTCTTAACGGGTGAATCCACGCCCGTGGGAAAAATAACTGGGGCTCTTGACGAGAAAACGCCTGTGGCCGATAGAACGAATTCGGTTTTCATGGCCACCCACACAACATACGGTAGAGGAAGAGCCGTAATAACCTCTACAGGCATGGGTACGGAGTTTGGAAAAGTTGCTGAGATGGTTCAAGCTGTGGAGGAGGTGGATACCCCTCTCAAGCAGAAGTTAGCACGTTTCGCCAAAAAACTAGGAATAATAATTGTAGTTTTATGTGCTATCATATTTGTTCTTGAATTGTACGAAATCTTTGTTGTTGGAGTAGGTGGAGTAGGCGAAGCCATAGGGAACATCGCAGATGCATTTATGATTGCAGTTTCGCTCGCTGTTTCCGCTGTTCCAGAAGGCTTGCCCGCCGTAGTGACCATATCGCTTGCCCTCGGCGCTCGTGAACTTGCAAAACGCAACGCTATCATCAGAAGACTTGCTTCAGCTGAAACTCTGGGGGCTACAACCGTAATATGCTCCGACAAAACCGGCACACTAACAAAGGGCGAAATGACGCTACGTAAAATCTATACCAACAACAAGATGATAGATGTAACGGGAGTTGGCTACGAATCTAAAGGCGATTTTCTCCTAAACGGCGCTCATATAGATCCAAAAGAGGATACTCACCTCGATTTGCTTTTAAGGGCTGGCACCTTATGCTCCAATGCCTTTTATGATGGAAAAAGCGTGATCGGAGACACCACAGAAGTGGCCTTAATTGTAGCCGCAGCCAAGGCGGGAATGACGAAAGAAAACTTGGAGAGCATGTATCCCCGTGTGCAAGAGGTACCCTTTACTTCCGAGAGAAAGCGTATGACCGTCGTCAACAAGTCACCTGAAGGAAAAGTGTTTGCCTACATGAAAGGAGCTCCTGAAACCATTCTAGAGCGTTGTGATAGTGTCCTTAAAAATGACAAGGCAACTAAACTGACTGAAAAAGAAAGAAAACACATCTTGGGAACAAATGAGGAAATGGCGAGGGAAGCCCTGCGTGTGCTTGGCGTAGCCTATAAAGAGTTGCCAAGCACCTCCTCAGAAAAATTTGATGAAGAAAAATTAGAGAAGGACTTGGTCTTTCTAGGTTTGACAGGAATGATTGACCCGCCAAGGGAGGAAGCAAAGGAAGCTAACCGTCTATGCCAGCAGGCGGGCATAAAAACCGTCATGATTACTGGAGATCATAAACTTACAGCGGTGGCTATAGCCAAAGAGCTTGGTATGCTGAAAAGCGATGTTGTTCTGACCGGAGCCGAACTGGACAATATGGGTGACGAAGAATTTGAGAAAGTAGTGGAAGATGTGGCGGTCTACGCTAGGGTTTCTCCGGAACATAAGCTTCGAATAGTTAGGGCGCTGAAAAAGAAGGGGCACATTGTTGCCATGACCGGAGACGGAGTGAACGATGCACCAGCCCTCAAGCAGGCGGATATTGGCGTAGCCATGGGCATCACTGGCACAGACGTAACAAGAGAAGCTGCAGACATGGTGCTGGCAGACGACAACTTTGCCACAATAGTTAACGCCGTTGAGGGAGGACGAAGCATTTACAGTAACATAAGAAAATTCTCCTTCTTTCTGATGCGCTGTAATTTCGACGAGTTAGGCATAATAGCCGCCTTCGCTCTTATGGGCCTAGAACTTCCACTAACCGTTGGAATGATTCTTTGGTTAAACTTGGTCACAGACGGGGGACCT
>JAOUJL010000267.1 GCA_029883255.1 Candidatus Bathyarchaeota archaeon
TTTTTCAGGCATGTTGTAGACAGGTATGTTGGTGTCCCGTAAAACCTTGTAGACAAGTGTAAAGTCTTCTCCTCCTGCTGGAACATCAACCACAGGCTTGTCAGGATGTCTTTTAGCAGCTTCAGCGACTGCCACTGCGTCTTCAGCTTCAAAAAAACACGACTTCAGCATGTTTACAACCATAACTCCGTCAACATTTAGGTCCGATAAAACCATGTCTAAAACAACTGAGTATCTTTCAGCCCTAGCATCCGCAATCAAGTCCATCGGGTTGACCGCATCCACCCCGGGATAATGGCGTTCTATTTCTCTTTTTGTTTTTTCTGACAGCGTTGCCAGTTTTAATCCATTTTTTACGACTGCGTCTGCAGCGAGTATGGCTGGTCCACCTACGTTGCTCACGATGGCTATGTTGTCTCCGCTCAGGAGAGGCTGGTTCACGAGTGCAATCGCCGCGTTCAGTAGTTCTTCCTCGTTTTTAACTCGGATGATTCCTGCTTTTTTGAAGGCGGCGTTGAACACCGTGTCGGATCCGGTTATGGATGCAGTGTGGGAAAGGGCTCTTTGTGCTGCCTCTCTTGTAACTCCACCCTTGAGGGCTAGAATGGGCTTACTCTTTACTAATTCTTGAGCCATTTCTATGAATTCTCGTCCGTTTTCAATTCCCTCCATATATAAGCATATCACTTTCGTTTCTGGGTCCTTTTTGAAATATTGGAGAAGGTCTACGTCGTTCACGTCGATTTTGTCTCCCATGAAAGCGAACTTGGCAACGCCGATTTTGTAGAAGCAGGTCCAGTCGAGGAGGCAGGCGCCTACTCCTCCGCTTTGGGATACGATGGAGATGTTGCCTTGTGTTGGCATTACGTCTTTTTCAAAGGTTGTGTTCAATCCATTTGCTGTGTTTATGACTCCCATGATCGTGTTTGGGCCGAGTATTCGGATGCCATACTCATTTCTCAAATTTTTCAGTTGCTGACGCTGACTGTTTTTGTACCCACCAGTTATTGCTACTAATGCCTTGACTCCTGTTTTTGCGCATTCTTCTGACTGTGGTATCGAGGCGTTTGGAGGAAGCATAATCACGCCGAGCTCTGGGGTTTCAGGGAGGTCTTCAAGCTTTTTGTAGTCTTTTTCTCCTTCGATGTCTAAAACGTAGGTTTTTCCATCAAAGTATTTTTTCATATTGTAGATGACGCTTTCAAAAAGTTGTGGAGAGGTCATCCCGATTTTTTCTCGAATTTTGCTGGATCCTATGAGCACAACGCTGTCAGGCTCAAATAATGCTTTCACTTCGCTCATTTTGCTAAGCCTCTTAATATTAAAGCAAGCTTGAGGTATGGGAGATAAAGATAGCTAAATGCTCTTCCTTATATTATTTAGTGAAAAAGTGTTAAGGCAAATTTTCGATTCTAACAGAACTCAGTTTTGGTAAAAGCATTGCAAAAATGTTCTTATAACGTTTAAATATCTCTACCTCGCCGTTTCTTCTTGGGGGCAACTACTTGTGGCTTCACTTTCTGAATCGGCTGTAAAGTTGAAAGGAGTAGCCAAACGCTACAGTGACATAGTGGCTGTAGACTACATCGATCTAGACGTGAAACGAGGTGAAATCTTCGGCCTCTTGGGTCCCAACGGCTCAGGCAAATCGACTACATTAAAAATAATTTTGGGGTTGGTTAAGCCAGACTCGGGTTCCGTGAACGTTTTGGGCATAAACGTCGAAGAAGACCCAGTTGCGGTGAAGAGGCAGGTTGGGTACGTTCCTGAATCTCCGCGTCTATACGAGTTTTTGACAGGAATAGAATACCTCGACTTTGTTGGCGACGTTTATGGGATGAATGCGGCGGAAAAGAAGGAACGCATCAACGAATACCTAGAAGCGCTTGAACTGGAAGGTAGAGAAGGTGATATGATAAGCGGTTATTCTCAGGGAATGAAACAGAAAACTATTCTCATCTCAGGGTTTATCCATAAACCAAAGCTTTTGCTCCTAGATGAACCGTTGAGCAGTCTAGACCCAAGGTCGGCCAGAATCATAAAAGACCTTCTCCATGAACTAGCCTCACAAGGCGTAACAACAATTATGTCAACTCACGTTCTAGAAATCGCTCAGGCTATGTGTAACCGCATAGCAATCATGTACGAGGGAAGGCTACTAGCGTTGGGCAACATGGAGGAGCTGAGACAAAAGGCCAGGCTACCAGGCTCAGACTTGGAAGATATTTTCCTCAAACTCACGGGAACAGAGGACGTCAAAGATGTGGTTGAGGCTTTGCTGAAATGAACTGGAAAACAGTCCTCCGATTGATAGGCGTTGATGTCAAGTCCGGTAGATTGGTTAGGGGTCGAAAGGTCAGGAGATTCCGTGAGCGTAGATTTTTTCAGTATCTATTGTATGGAGGAGCCTGTGCTCTTGGAATAGCAGTAGGATTACTTGCCGGGACATTCTATGACAGAATTCCAGACCTTGAAACGAAGATCATTCTATATGATGGCGCAATTTCCCTTTTCTTATCACTCCCTACCCTAGTTCTCATTTACAGCTTGGTCTTCACTCTTATGGGCCAAATTCAACGAGCCGGAGTGAA
>JAOUJL010000268.1 GCA_029883255.1 Candidatus Bathyarchaeota archaeon
TTCGGCATCAAATGCCCTGTGTTAGCTTGGGGAGGCGGATTAGAACGCCTAGTTATGCTGAAACTTGGTGTAGACGACATTCGATTCTTATATAAAAATGACCTCGGCTGGATAAGGAGGAATCCGATATGCCGGTAATCACCCTGAACAAAAACCGCTTCTGCTCGTTCATTGGCCGATCAATTACCGTAGAGGAGATGGCTAAATGGCTTCCTTGGCTTGGCGCAAGCTTAGAAGAAACCGGACCAAACTATGTAAAAATCGAATTTAACCCCAATCGCATAGACTTCTCCAGCTATGCTGGTGTGGCAAGAGCGTTTTGTGGACTTATGGAATGGAAAACCGGATTACCCAAATATAAGGTACAAAAGGGAAAAATTGTCGTAAACGTAGATTCAACGGTATCCAACGTTAGGCCTTACATACTAGGTGCGGTTGTGCGCAACATAAGGCTTGATGTGGATTCTATAGCAGAGCTTATGGAAATGCAGGAAGACCTCCACTGGGGCATAGGCAGAGACCGAAAAAAAGCCTCAATCGGCGTGCACAACCTGGACAGCGTTCAACCCCCTTTCACATACACAACTGGCGACCCAAACAACGCTAAATTCGTTCCACTGGACAAAACGACAGAAATGAGTCTGAAGGAAATACTGGAAGAACATGAAAAGGGCAAAGCGTATCGACACTTGGTGGATTGGGCTCCCAGATATCCATTACTCATCGACAGGAAAGGAAGAGTTCTCTCCATGCCGCCCATTATCAACGGTGAATTGACACGAGTTGGTAGCCTAACGCAGAATCTATTTATCGATGTAACTGGTCCCGACATCAATGCGTTATCTAGGAGCATGAATGTTTTAGTCACCGCTCTAGCAGATATGGGTGGCTCTGTTGAAAGTGTTCGAGTCAAGTATCCAGATCACAGCGTGGTTTCTCCTGATCTAACAGCTCAACGAATGAATTTGAGAATAGGCTATGCTAACAAGTTGCTGGGGCTCAAGCTTTCAGAATCGCAGGCTGTACAGAGCCTTCGGAAGTGTAGGTTAGATGCGAAGAGAGTGGGTAATTGGGTCTTAGAGGTTTCAATTCCAGCCTATCGAACCGACATATTGCACGAGGTTGACTTAGTTGAAGAGGTGGCTATCGGCTACGGTTATTTCAGATTGAAGCCAACTAAGCCGACAACCGTGACGACAGGCGAGCAGCATAAAACAGAAGAAGTGGCTAACCATGTTCGGAAAATCATGATTGGACTAGGCTTCACAGAAGTGATGAACTTCATTCTAACAAACGAAGTAGTCAATTATGAAAAAATGAGAAAGAATATCAGCAAGATGGTTAGGCTTGCAAACCCCGTGTCCACAGACTATTCAATAGCCCGAGAGGATTTGCTACCCAGTTTGATGAAGAACCTAGCGGATAACAGACATGAAAGCTATCCTCAACGAATCTTCGAAGTTTCCGACGTGATAAAGATTAAAGAAAAAGCTGAAACACGCAGCGAAAGAAAGCTTCACGTGGCAGCCGTCTCCTCACACCCAAACGCAAACTTCACCGAAATAAAATCCTACACAGAAGCGTTACTCGCCAACCTAGGCTTAACAGAATGGAAGATCAAGGAAGCAAGGCATTCAAGCTTCTTGGAAGGAAGAGTAGCAGCAATCCATGTTAAACGGAGGAAAATAGGTATTTTAGGAGAAATGCATCCAGAAGTTCTCAATAACTTTGAACTAGAAAACCCAACCAGCGCATTCGAAATCGACCTCGAAGGAAACTTATAGAGCATCATTATTGGCGCATCTACTTTCTGTTTCAAGAAGCTTTATTTCCATCGTTTCCATTCTTATTGTTGGCGATGATGTGAGCCTAAGAAATCCCACCGATACCCCCTAAGGCTCATGCAGACGGACCCAACAGAGGCAGATGCTTCATCTACCCGTGACATAGGGTTTACCCAGGCATGGGACACGGTGGGCGTGGGCGCTCCCTAAACCCGCGTCAGAGAGAGCCCAACTGAGAGGAGCGAAAAGGCTCTGCTGTGAGGTTGAGTGTTAGGTTACGTGGGAAACAGCGTCCACGACAAGAACTTTTAAGTTAATCGACATTGATGAATTAACAATAAAATGAAAACAGGCGGTAAAACTTGGACGTCGAAGAAAGGGTAAGCCTTGTTACAAGAAACGCAGACGAGGTTGTCACCCCTGAAGAGTTACGCGTATTATTAGAGACTAAGACTAAGCCAAAGGCGTACTGGGGCTTCGAACTAAGCGGTCTGATGCACATCGGCTTCGGCCTAGTCTGCGGCTCAAAAATTAAAAACATGATAAAAGCCGGATTCAATTTCGTCACTTTTCTCGCCGACTGGCACTCGTGGATAAACAATAAGCTAGACGGCAACATGGAAAACATCCGCACCTGCGGCGAATATTTCAAGCAAGGCTTCACCGCGCTTGGAATCAAGCCAGATAGTGTACAGTATCTCTGGGCTTCCGACATAGCTAAAGACATAGGATACTGGGAAAAAGTTATCAGAATAGCCAAAAGCGTCTCGCTTCAAAGGACATGGCGAGCGTTAC
>JAOUJL010000269.1 GCA_029883255.1 Candidatus Bathyarchaeota archaeon
TTCGAAACTATTTCTTTCACGCTTTGCGCGAACTCAGTTTCTAATAGCTTCTTTACGTCTCCCATCGAGTCTTCAAGCTTATAGTCAAAGTTTATCTCTCCCAAAAAAGGTACAGCGAGTCTTTCAACCTGTTCTCGGATGAACAGTGAATCTCTCATCTTCATGTTTTCGACGACGCCTAGTGTGGGAACCTTCAAGTCCTTTAACAGTTGAATCAGTTTCCTGACCGTTTCAAACGCTACCTTGGAAGGAGTTGTCACTATAAGAAAGCTGATTCCCTTGACGAATCTGATCATGTCCAAGGTCGCGTCTCCAATGCCTGGAGGCATATCAATGACCAGAAAATCCAGCGAGCCCCACCGAGTTATAGCGAATAGTTCTATTATCGCGTTCGATATGTCAACGCCTCTTAGTGGGGAAGGTTTGTCACGGGCATAGTAGATAATCGACATGTATCTTAGACCATGAGCCTCAGGCGGGACAATTCCCTTCTCCTCCTCTGGATAAAGCCCCTCAATGTTCAGTATTACATGTGTGGAAGGACAGGAGAAGTCCAGGTCCAGCAGACCCACTTTGTAGCCTCTTTTCGACAGAGCGAGTGCCAAAGTGGACGCGATCATGCTCTTGCCCACTCCTCCTTTGCCACTTGAGACCGCTATGATCTTCCCTATTTTTGCCAGTCTTTCATTAATGATGTTTAGTCTAGGGTCAACCATTAGGCTACTTCACCCCTTTTATGGAATCTAACCAAATTCCACGTCCCGTCAGAATTTCGAAGTCTGGGCTGCTGCATTTGGGGCATTTCAGATATGTGTGAGCGATTTCTGGGACAAAATGAATAAACTCCGACACACCTTCATTGATGTTCTTCGTGTTAAACCTCCATTTGTGATTGCAAACTCTGCACTTTAATTCAGCCTTTACGGTTTCAAAACTAAATTTGGTGTTCTTGAGCAGGGGAGACCGAAGTTGAGATAGAGCGAACTCGAATATTTCTTGGTCTATCTGCTGTAGTTCACCAATTTTGATTTTAAGTTCAGTGATCTCTTTTAACCCCTTTTCTTCCGCTATTCTGACGGATGTAGAGACCACTGCTTCCGCTAAAGCCCATTCATGCATAGTGAGCCTACAGACCAGTTACGTATTAAAATATTGTTGAATCGTTGCCACAACACAATTAGAGAAAGAAGAAACTTGATTGTGACTAGAGGAAGCTGAGGGTCCGTGCTTCTTTAAGGTAACTTTCTGCGTCAAGTTTCCACGCTTTGACGTCGAATTCTCCTCTCATTTCAGCGAGGTCTCTTACAAAATTTCCAGCGTCCGAATCTTTCCACCAGACTTCACCGTAGTCCTGTCTTAATCTTTCTCTGATTGCTGCAACCCTCATAGAAGCAATCACGTAGCTCGGTGAATACATGTCGTAGGCCGGCATCACATGATGAAGCAACCAATAGTTTCCGGGAACTTCGATGAAAAATCGCTTGGTCAGTTCTTGCCACCGTTTTGCAGCTTCTTCGATGCTGTAACCTTTCTTCCAGAACTCCATCTTCATGATGCCGTTCGCCGTGTAGAATGTTAGGAACGCTAGCTCCATGAATCTTCTGCGATCAATGATTTCGTTGATGACGCTTTCTGCTAGTTTTAGTTCTTGCTTAAGAAATAGCGGAGTGTCGAGCATGCTCTCAAGAAGGATGCTGAAGGTTTCAGCCACACCCATAGGAACAACATAGCGTTTCCACACAGAATCATCTGGATTAGCGGATATACCATGGATACCATGTCCGAACTCATGGAAAACACTTCCGAAATCCGAGAAGGGCGATACTTTGCGGAAGCAAACACGAACGTCGTTAGGAATGTGAATTCCAAAGCAGAAAGCACTGGGGCTTTTCTTCTCGCGATCTTCGGCATCTACCTTGATTTTAGAAGGGTTAAATCCGAAGTCTGTAAGAAACATCCTGACCTCATTTAACGCGTCTATCTTCTCAAAATATTTATTCAACGGTTTGTATATGTGACCTCTCCAAGTATAGTAGTCATCATAATATTCCGTTTTCTTTTTACCCAAAACCTCAGTTGCGAAATGTTCAGCCGCAGCCAGAAAAGCATCCTTGGCTCCATCCCCTAACCTAATGAGCAGATCCCGTAACTCATCGTACCCCATGCCTTCGAACTCTAGATAACTGTCCAGAGGAGTAAGGTCATACCTCCCATACACATCATTTGAGATATCCATCCGCTTCCTGATCAGAAAAGCTATGCCAGGAGCCTTTGCAATGAAATCGTCGAATACCTCCTTCCGCTTCAAGTAATCGTCCGTCTTAGAGTTGAATTGGCGCCAGTTCCCCCAATTCACCTTGCGACCTGCGATTCTATACTTCTCGGTGGATATCTTCTCCATTCGTTGATTGTAGAGGTCAAGTTCCGTCTCCAGTTTCTCAGCACCTGCAATAGTTGCTATCGAAGCTAGGTACATGCTTCGCGGTTCCACAAAATTCTCAAGAAACTCAAGGCTAACCTCTGTAATCTGTTTGGAAAGCTTCTTCATCAAATCTCTGTCGTAAGGCAATCC
>JAOUJL010000270.1 GCA_029883255.1 Candidatus Bathyarchaeota archaeon
AGAACTAGAGCCGAATACTACACCGGAGACATCTTCGAATCCGACCCGGCCTGCGCTTACATCCCGAAAACCCTCCGTGAATAACGATATGGGCCTTCTTTCTGACAAAGTCCATCAGACGCAACAATAGATAGGTACATCAGAATTTTGGCCCTAAAGAGAGAAGTTGTACGATAGATTATAAGCGTAATATCAATCTTTTACGAATCACAAAACTCGCATAGAATTTTACTTGCGCGCGCCTTGAAAATAGGCAACACCGTGTTGGTGCTCTTCATATTTCTTGTAGTTCTGCCCATACTTTTCTCGCTAAGCTTATTTCTTCCATCCCTACCAATTATATAGTCACATGGCGAAGGCAAAACACGCCGGATAGTATTTCGATGAAGCTGTTGACAAACGAAAAACTCTGGAACGCTGCTCTCAGAATGCCCCCCATAAGATGGATGCTAAAAACAACTTTAGAAAGATGCCAGAAATGTGACAAGACACACCTAGAAATTGCGCTGAACGATTACGTTGGAAAAAACTATCCAAAATGTTTTTCATGCGACTTCTACTCCACAATCATAAGATTCTGGATCAATTTTCTGAAAACGAGCTTAGCTGTTGAAAGAAGCCGTGTTTCCAAACTTTTGGATGACCCCTACAGCAGAAGAGCCATAAAAAGCATAATATCAGGCTTCATCGACTTCGGTGTGAACCGCCCACTTCTAGTTCACGCTCCCTTCCTCGTAGTATGGAACTTCACCTACAAATGCAATCTCAGCTGCAAACACTGTTACTCGGACGCCAGCGACCTTTCCAGACAGGAACTATCGACCAGCGAAGCCATGAACGTTGTGGACAAAATAGCAGATTTCGGCGTGACCTCTTTGGCGTTTTCCGGCGGCGAACCCTTAATGAGAAAGGATTTTTTTGAAGTAGCGACACGCGCTGTCGAATCAGGGCTATACGTCTCCCTAGCCACAAATGGAACCCTACTTAACAAGGAAAGAGTAAGACTACTGAAAAAAATAGGACTTAATTACGTGGAAGTCAGCCTCGACGGAGCTAACTCCAAAACGCACGACGCTTTCAGGGGAAAAACTGGATCCTTTGACCAAGCGTTGAACGGATTAAAGAACTGCGTGAAAGAAGACATATGCACGTGTTTAGCCGTAACCGCAACCAAGAACAATCTTACCGAAATTCCCTCAGTGCTTGCCTTAGCTGAGAAGACGGGGATCGAGAGATTTACTCTATTCAATTTCGTGCCAACAGGCAGAGGCAAAGACATGCTAGGCCTTGACCCTTCTCCAGAAGAGAGAGAAGAAGTTCTAAAATTTCTCTACAAGAAATTGTCAGAGGGTTCTGAAATCGCTATATTGACGACAGCCCCCCAACTTGCCCGAGTTGCCCTACAGGTTCCTTCCACTCAAGAAGACATTGTGGTGCCGTTTGCTCACATGGAGTCCGCGAGTATTAGCAAAAAAGCAAAGGCCCTCGCTGACTTCATTGGCGGATGCGGAGCCGGACGATTCTACTGCGCTGTCTCCCCTGAAGGAAATGTCCAACCATGCGTCTTCCTTCCAATAACCGTCGGAAATCTAAAAACAGAAAAATTAGAAGATATCTGGTTTAATTCCTCAGTTTTTGGTGCTCTTAGAGATAGAGAAAAATTGAAAGGCCGCTGTGGCGGATGCGAATTCAAGTACGTTTGCGGAGGATGCAGGGCAAGAGCCTTCGCATACCACAACGACTATCTCATGTCCGACCCAGGGTGCATCAGAAAAATCTTCGCAGGCGATTGACAATTGAAAACAGTAAAAATCGGAGTCTTCAGAACCATTGACAGTTTGGAGCATGCCTTAAGAAAAGCCTTGGACGCTGCAGAATGGGACAAATACATACATGGCAAAGTTTTCATAAAACCAAATTTATGTGCAAAGGAGTATGTTCCTGGAGCCGTTACTAACCCACAGACACTTTTTCATCTGGTCGGTCTTCTTCGAGATCGGGTTGAAGAGGTTGTTGTTGGCGAATCAGACGGTTACAATTATTCTTGCGATGAATCTCTGGTAGAAACTGGCGTGAAAAAGATTGTCAGCCGTGCTGGCGGAAAAACAATAAACCTATCTGAAGACGAAACCTTGAAGGTTCAAAATCCAAGGGGCCTTTACTTAAAGAAGGTCTTGCTTCCCAAGACTCTCGTTGAAGCTGACTCTATAGTTAGTGTTCCAGTTATGAAGACACACGAGTTCACACTGTACGGAGGCGCTATAAAAAACCTGTTCGGATGCATACCGAACAACAGGCGCATATTCCTACACCCTTACCTTGACATGGTTCTTTACGACTTAATGACCTTGTTGAAACCAAAATTTGCCGTTATGGACGCTACAGTCGCCATGGAAGGAAATGGACCCAATAGAGGAATCCCTATACCAATGGAACTCGTGCTCGCCAGCAACGATCCTCTAGCCATCGACAAGATATCTACCGAAATCATGGGCATCAACTGGACCGACGTCAGTCACCTACACCTAATAAACAAGTATTTACGACCAGAAGAAACAAGCATCCAAATT
>JAOUJL010000271.1 GCA_029883255.1 Candidatus Bathyarchaeota archaeon
TTGCGTTGAAGCAAAGATGGCATCACAGCCGATTTCTGAAGGTAATAGTTTGTCGCCAACCATTCCTGAAATGCTGTCGATTGCAAGCATTACATCTGGGTAGTCTTTTCTTACCATTTTTCCTATTTCATAGATTGGGTTTCGCACTCCGGTTGACGTTTCGTTGTGGCAAATAGTCAGCGTGTCATATTCTCCTGAGTCAAGTTTCTCCGCGAGCATATCGGGTTTAACCGCTTTCCCCCACTCTACGTCGAGAAAGTCAACTTTTTTACCACAATCTTGTATAGCCTGTCCAAATTTTTTAGAGAAGGCTCCGTTAACGCAGGCGAGGGCTTTCTCTTTTACAATGCTTCTGCCAACTATGTCGAACCACAGTGTTCCTGAAGATGTAGTAACAGTGGCTTTCTGGCTATCTGGTAACTGAAAGAACTCATTCAATTTTCCAATAATCGTTGTGTATAATTCTGTAAACTCTTTAGTTCGATGGCCAATTAGAAAGTGGGCTTGTTCATGGAGCATTTCTGCACTTACTTCGGTTGGTCCGGGTATCAACAGTCTTTTATGCATTTTCTTCACCCTTTAAGAGAAGGATTCTACAGGAAATGTCATATTTAACCATTTACACACTTTTTCATGCTTGGTGTCTCAACGAAGAAAATTTCAGCTTTGCCTTCCAGTTTTTAGGACTTCTCTGTTTACTAGATTAGGCGGAATTCTTCCCTCAAAGAATGCAACAAGGTTTTCGGCGACCATCTCAGCCATTCTGGAACGAGTTTCATGACTACTGCTTGATATATGCGGAGCTACGACAACATTGTCGAGTTTGAGTAATGGATTATCTACTGATGTTGGTTCTTCCTCGAAAACGTCGAGGGCGGCGCCAGCAATCCATCCTTCTGTCAACGCTTTGCATAGGGCTTTTTCATCCACTACTGGTCCCCTTGAATTGTTTATTAGACAGGCTGTTTTCTTCATCAACTTCAGCTTTCGCTCATCTATCAGGTGATAAGTTTTCTCCGTTAAGGGAACATGGACACTGACAAAATCAGATTCTTTGAGAAGTGTGTCAAGGTCTGCGAATACCAATCTTAACGTCTTTTCCAAATCGGGTCTCCGTGTCACCTTATAGTAAAGGATTTTCATGTCGAAACCTCTCGCTCTCTTCGCCACGGCTGCTCCTATTCTCCCTACACCTACTATTCCCAACGTAGCTCCGTAAACGTCTCTGCCCAGAATCATGGTTGGGTGCCAACCCACCTTCCACTTTCCGGAGCGGACATACTTGTCTGCCTCTACGACCCTTCGTGCGACGGCCATCAAAAGTGCCCATGCGAAATCCGCGGTGGTTTCGGTCAGCACTTCTGGTGTGTTTGTAACGTAGATGCCTCTTTTCGTTGCTTCCTTTATGTCGATGTTGTCGTATCCAACTGCAAATTGAGCTATTATCTTTAAGTTTGGCGCAGCTTCAAAAACCTCAGCGTCTATTTCGTCTGTTAGAAGCGAGGCTAAGGCGTCTACCTTCGCCGCCTTTTGAATGATTGCCTCTTTGGGTGGAGGCTCAGAGTCAGTCCAAACTTCTGTGTCGAATCGTTTCTTGATGATTCGAAGTCCTCTTTCTGGAAGCTCACGGGTAACAAACACTTTATGTTTCTGCACGCTATATCCCTCTTCGTAGTCTTCTCCAATTTCTTATCCCTATTAATTTATTGCACTTACTGATAAAACGTTAAAGGAAGAGCCTTTGCGAAAATTATACATGAGGAGATGGACGTATGGTTGGAATCAAAAACAAAGAAGAACTCATAAACAATTCAAAATCACCATTCGACAGAAAAGCTAGAAAACTAGCATTAGACAGCCTCGAAACAGCATTAAAAGCCGCTGATCCCAGAGGCCTCATCAAATCTAAGGTCAAGTTGAAAGAGGGGCTCCTTACGATTAATAAGCACCTGTTTGATTTGAAGAAATTCCACAACATATTTGTGGTGGGAGGCGGCAAAGCCAGCGGTTTAATGGCCGAAGCATTGGAGATCATTCTAAAAGACCGTATAACCGATGGGTGTCTGAACGTTCCTTATGCCAGCGGCCATTATGAAGTTCGACGAATCAAACTTCAAGAGGCAAGTCACCCGGTTCCAGATGAAGCTGGTGTGAAAGGCACAAGGCGTATGTTAGATTTTGCTAATCAAGCTGACGAGAACGATCTTGTTATCTGTTTGATATCTGGAGGGGGTTCAAGTTTGATGCCTTTGCCTCGCGATGAAATATCTCTTCAAGATAAGAAAATGGTTACAGAAGCCTTACTCAAATCGGGAGCCTCAATAAACGAAATCAACGCTGTGCGTAAACACATCTCAGACTTTAAGGGTGGGTGGCTAGCGAAAAAGGCGTATCCAGCCACGGTCATAAACCTGCTTCTTTCTGACGTGGTGGGTGATCCCCTAGATGTTATAGCCTCAGGACCCACCGTTCCCGACACTACTACATTTCAAGATGCCATCAAAGTTCTGAAAAAACACACGGTATGGAACAAGATTCCAGAGTCGGTGAAA
>JAOUJL010000272.1 GCA_029883255.1 Candidatus Bathyarchaeota archaeon
CTTGAAATGGACGTAGAGGCCTGTTTGAAATTGCTGTCTCTTACAGAGATAATTCCACTTATGGTAACACTTGACCGAGTGAAAATGTTGTGCGTGACATATTTGTCCATGTCTATGGGTGAATCCCAATGATATAAGGCGCCACCCCAGCCTCCACCATCATTTACAGCTATTTTTACGCTACGGCTTCCAACTTTCTTGTTAACTGCATCTGCTGTGATAGTTGTGCCTGCTGATGTGGGCCCCCAGCCGGGGTAAACAATAACTCCTGTGTTAATTCCGTATGTATGCTGTAGATTGTTTACGCAAACTAAATGATCTCCAGCGACTATGGTTCCCACTTCGTTCTCTTCGTAATCTGGATGCATGTAAATCCAAATTTTGTCTCCTACACTAAAGTCGGTGGTGCTTGTAACGTAGAGGTTCTTCTGGCCAGAAGCACTTTGCTGATCTACCTTGGACCCTTTATATGGAGTTGTCATGTCTGTACCAAAATCTTTTGAGGAATCATTCGCCTTTTCAGCAGCTCCACACACTGTGATCTTGTTTCTTATGCGGTGGATGTCCTTGCGGTAAGTGCTAACCTCGATTCGTTCCGAAAGGCTTACAGGAGAGGTTTTAGTGTTCTTTGGGAAAAACGCGAATTTACCGTCAGGTTCAATACGAAAATCAAATCCGATTACGTCAGCCTTGTCAGCGGTTGCTGCAATATACTTTAGAATGTCGAAAACAGGTGTGTTTTCATATTCCAAGAGCGTGTAAGTCGTATCCGTATCTTCAATTAACTCGATTGAGTTGCGGACATGGCTTAAACCCACATAATTGTCAACAAGGTCTTTGACTATGCTCTCTCCTTTTTGATTCTCATAAGTTTTGGTTACTACTCGTCGGAATATCTTCTCACCGTTGCATCTCCCTCGCACTCGAACATAATTCTCAACAGGTGTGGACTGCGGCTCAATCTCTTCAACCCGACCCGTAAGAATGAGAGGACAATTCAAGCCCCGGCCAATGTCAAAATGGCAATCATCACCCACATTGATCGGATTCGTTACCGTATACTTCTTATCAAAATTCTGCAGTAGACACTCGAAGCTTGAAACCTCTTTCGAACATCCTAAATGAACTCTCAACTCCAGAACATCGCCTTGCGAAGGTGTAACTGAGCCTAGAGCTAAGGCGACAACAGGCAAACCGACGTAATCACTAGCCACATAAGTGCCAACCACCGTTAAACTTGCGTAAACGTACCCGTCGCCGCCAAGTGTAAACGTGCCGACACTTGTTGTATTCACTAAAACGTTACCGGATGTGCCCTGTGTTTGAGGCGTGAATGTGCCAATTTCTGTGTCGTCAAGCCATACTTTGCCCATCTTAGCCTTCATCCAAAATGTAGTGATTTTCCTCTATACCAGCTGTTGTTCTGTGTTTTTCCACACGTTTGAAGGACATTGTTTTGCCTTTGAAGACCAGAGTTTTCTTTTCCAAGTCAACGGATTCTGGAGAATGCCCCCCTGAAAGGCTTAATATACCCAAGACTTCAGGGCTTAGAGGATGCTCCGTCAAAACCTCGATAACTGATTCGTCACTTGCAAGAGCCTGTAGGTCGTCCATGTTCCTGGGAGTTCCTCTTATGGGATGGTCAGAAACCCAGCATTCACAGATGCACCAGCCCTCTTCATAATTGTATTCATGGGCTACCATGCTCACGCAAGGGATCATTCGGTCAGCCCATTCTGGTCTTAAGTTTCCTTCTTGTCTGTTTCCGACGGTTTGCACTTTGAATATTTTTCTATAAATCAATTTTTCACCTTATCCAGCCCACATATAGATTCCTGGAGGATACTTCAGATACATGATTCTTGAAACGGCATTGGGTTCTGCAGCGTAAATGCAGAAAGGTTGAGCAGAAATCTTCGTGATATCAGTGCATTCTGCTTTCAATTCACCATCAATGTAGCCTTGACAAAGAGTTTGGTCTTTTTTATGCTTTATTTTAAATTCATGTTCTGTCGTCCAATCTTGACCTGTAATGTTGTCTTGTTCTTCTGCACCCTCTTTACGAAATTCAAAGCAGTGGTTTGCGCCGTCATGACGGAATCCTTGAAAATTATCGTAGTTTGCTTTTCTTGGTTCAAGGAAAAAGACATAAACGCTTGTATCACTGCTCATTTTTATTTTTGCGGCCACAAGAAGGGAATAAGCATCTCTTGTGGCTTGATAAGCTGGGCTACCATATCCTGTTCCAATAGCTGAATATTGTCCTGTTGTATTTACTACCTTCAAAAATTCGCCATCATAAGTGATTGTGCATCCAGTTCCTATAGTGTACCAGAGCGGAAGACTTTTTGAAAATTCGAACCAATCTAATGCTTCACGTAGTTTCTTTTTGTCGATATTTATGCTCATTCAATTCCCCGCCTTCGAAGTTCCTCTTCCTCACCAGCCCGCCGAATCGACCGAGTATAACTAGGCGTCTCCGCTATTGTAGCGTTGTAATCTCTGATGGAAGTTGTTGCCCAATTCATCTGAGAGGCGAAATACGCC
>JAOUJL010000273.1 GCA_029883255.1 Candidatus Bathyarchaeota archaeon
TGCGGGAGACGTGGAGTTGGTGTATGGCGAACTAGAGGTGAGTGAGCCCATGCCGGTTCCCGTGATTAGGAAAGTCAAGAAGCAAATCAGGAACAACAAGACCGTGATAATAGATTCTCCGCCAGGGACCTCTTGCCCAGTGATCGAATCGGTCTACAAAAGCGATTACTCCATTCTCGTAACCGAGCCCACACCCTTCGGTTTGCACGATCTGAAAATGATGGTTCAAGTTTTGGAAGAAATTAAGATTCCCTTCGGCGTTATCATAAACCGTGCAGGAATTGGTGACCGAAAAGTCTATGAGTATTGTGAAGAAAAGGGCGTTCCTATCTTACTTGAGATTCCTTTTCAGAGAAGAGTAGCGGAGCTTTATTCCCGCGGAATCCCCTTTGTCGTAGAAATGCCTGAATGGAAGAAGAGGTTCCAGTTGCTCCTAGACAACATAGAGGAGCGTCTGGACAATTGAAGCAGATTGCCGCGGTGAGCGGAAAGGGAGGGACGGGGAAAACCACTATCACCGCCTCTTTCGCAGCGTTGGCTCATGATATTGTGATAGCCGACTGCGATGTGGACGCCCCAGACCTCCATCTACTTTTACACCCGCAAATAATTGAGACTCAAGAGTTTAAGGGCTCCAAGCTAGCTGTGATTGGCAAAACGAAATGCGTCGAGTGCGGTTTATGTAGAGAATCTTGCAGGTTTGACGCGATAGATAAAGATTTCCAAGTTGACCCCTTCTTGTGTGAGGGTTGCGGCGTATGCGCGGTTGTTTGCCCCGAGGAGGCAATCAGCCTTAAAGAAAGAATTTCAGGATACGCCTTCATATCAAAGACTAAGTATGGTACCATATCTCACGCAAGACTAAACCCTGGCGAGGCAAACTCAGGCAAGCTCGTCACTCTGGTGAGACATAACGCTAGACAAATCGCTGAGAAAGAGAACCGTGGTCTAATTCTGATTGATGGCCCGCCTGGCATCGGCTGTCCCGTAATAGCTTCTCTCAGTGGGGTGGATGTTGGGTTCGCAGTTGCGGAACCAACCATGTCGGGGATCCATGACCTAGAGAGGGCGTTACAGTTGCTCAAACATTTCCATGTGACACCTTTTGTTTGCATAAACATGTATGACATAAATGTAAACAATACGGAGAGGATAGTCAAGTTTTGCGAGAAGAACAAAGTAGAAGTTGCTGGCAAAATTCCTTTTGATACAATTGTAACCGAAGCCATGGTCGCTGGGGAAACCGTTGTTGAATATTCGCCGGACAGCAGAGTCTCACAAGAGATAAAAACTGCATGGAAGAGAGTCCTTGTGGCTTTGAATAGAGGCGAATTTAACGCGCATCGAGTTAAACACAGAACCGTCTGAAGCTTGACCGTAGAAGCGAGACTATAAAAACAGGGTCTAGGCGACGAGTTAATTCCTACGGCGCATACCAACGGACATAAGCATGAAGTTGCTATCGGACTTATAGTGGGCTTCACACTTATGCTCATATTAACAAGCGCATTTCGATCGTAGCTATTCATTCGCGTGCGAACATTTCCATGGAAAACTAGGTAATTTTGGGGCGCAATCGTTGGGTATCGCCCTCAGACCTTCGAGTAGTTTGCTAAAACTTCTTGTTCGAGAAAAGAGAGACCCCTCCCCCTTTTCAACATACCTCGCCCCATATGATCCAAATGCCCCCGTGTCTATCTGAGTTCTGAAAGCAGCCCGGAGTTGTTGTTGGTAAGCGAAGAATTCAGAAAACAACGACAACTGTGCCTCTCAGCAGGAGCGGGTTTTCCACCGCGGTGGAAAGCGTGGGATTCGATCCCAACGGACACGGTCTCTATTTGGATCATATGCCCCCGTGTCTATCTGAGTTCTGAAAGATATGATCCAAATATCTACGTCGCCGTGCGACAAGAACTGCTTGCAATTGCAAAATGATTTTGTGAAAAGCGTTTTTTTTAACATGCATTATATTTGAATCCAAATAAAGATCGCGCGTACGACCATTAAGAAACTATAGTTAGCTTAACCTGCTTTACTCCCCTCTTTGTTGTTAACTCTTGGGTCAAACTCTTGATCTCTTTGATGTCGCCCTTGACCGCTATGGTTTCGAGGCATTCTCGCTCACCCAAGTGAACGTGCATGGAGGAGCAGATTACGCGACTATGTTTATGTTGAGTGTTAGTTAGAGTGGTTTCTAATTCTTTAACCTCGTGGTCGTAGACCATCACCAACACGCCTACTTTGGTTCCCTTCTGTTCTCTAAGCCATTTTTGCTCAGCAATGAAGGACCGAACTGAGTCTTGAATAGCCTTCGACCTGCTGTCATAACCCATCTTGCTGATTGTTTCGTCCAGTTCTCTCAACAATTCTGGTGGAAACGTCACGCCGACGCGAACAATCTTAGCCATACTAATTCCCAATCAAAATGGGCCATGTTAACCATAAAGCTTTTATTGGAAGTAACACTTTTTAACCAAAAGGTGTTACCGACGTCCCACCCGAATACGAGGATAACCTCCAAGCAAATCGCGTTCATAGCAGTAA
>JAOUJL010000274.1 GCA_029883255.1 Candidatus Bathyarchaeota archaeon
ATTCTGGTTGTTTTCATCGTTCATAACAAATGAATATTCCACATTCTTTGCATCGGTAAGCCCTCAAACCCCCAAGTCTCCATAGCGATTCCAAACGTTCAGCCACAATTGCAGGTGCCCATGACCTACCCTTTCCTTCTGTCCAACAGATCCATCCAGTGCCAGCTGTACCAAGCCAGCCTATAATCATAGACTTGCCACACTTAGGACACATGTTCCACCATAACAATAACCCCCTAGGTTTTCATTTCAGATCTCTTTACTATTTGGCTTGCAAAAGTATTAATTTTCGCATGTATGCAAAAGAAAGAATCTTTGAATGAATTATCAACAAACAGAAACCATTGAACTCAGAAAGATAAAGCCAAAAGTAATGTGGTAATTTTCCACTTGCAGAAAAAAATAATTGAGAGAGGACTAATCGAACCTCGACAGCTAACGTTTCTAGGTTTTTATGAAGGTTGATGTGCCAATATTGATTATGCGTTCATTAGTTTTTTACATCAGCTTCACTAATTCTAAGGTGCATTAAGGCCTTTGGTGTTTAGAATCTCTAGGATGAACTAAATGTGAACGAGAAAGGAAAAGTATTGATGCTAGGACTATCCTTCATAGCTTGTTTAGCCCTAGCGTACGTTGAAAACATCTTTTTCTTTCAATCTACAGGCAACATTTTTACAATTCCATTGACAGCGATTCTAGTGCTGTTCTCACACAATGTTCTAGCGGTTTCACTCATAATATTAGGCATGACATTCTATGTAAGATACGTACTGACTTTTCTTCCAAAAGAAAAATTCGGATACATTGTACTTCAGCACCCCCGCTTGTTCGCATTCATATTCACAGTTATGATCCTTGCAATCAGCGTTTTGAGGGCAAACACTTTGTTGCATATTGAATTTTTGGTTAACACCATACTTATCATACTTCTTCTCTCTATCCCCCAAGGAATTCTTGAGGGCTACGCAATTTTCCTAGCAATTAATAAAACATTGGAGAAAAACATGGCCCGAAAGAATCTAGTCACCATATACTCACTTTTCCTCATAGCCGCCATACTAGAAGTAAGCTTCATACAAATTCTTCTGGCAACACTTGCAAAGTAATTACCTCTTCAAAAAAGGTGCTGTCGCGTTTAAAAGAATCAATTTCAGTTTGGCGGGCCCGCGGGGATTTGAACCCCGGATCTCCGGCTTTCTCCCAAAGTCCGGAGGCCTACGCGCTGTTCCATTAGAACAGCTCGGCGCCTTAATCCGAACTGGGCTACGGGCCCCTTCACAAATTATGTGTCAATTCGAATTAAGCTTGTTGTGCTATGTTTCGATAAGCTCCTCGCTTATCCACCAAGCCTTTCTTTTACCCGACCTTTCTCCAGAACAGTATTCAACGATAGGTTTCCCAAGCTGTTTCTTAGAAAATCTTTGAATCTTTCGAAGCCTGTTGAGAATCAACCATCGATTGGTTTTCAGAAAATCTGCGAGTTCAGGAGTTGTAGCTCCTTTATAGTGAATGAGGTAGTCCACGATTTTGTGATCGATGTCGTCTATGCAAAAGGTGTGAGGATTTATTTTACCCCGCTCATACGTAAGGATCTCAAGCTCCACTAGGGATTTCTTTATCTCAGATACATCCTTCCCAAGTCTATTGATTTTCTGTTCTAATTCAAAAATCTTGTCTGGTCGAGGAACCGTTTGCAGTTTTTCCATAATAGCGTCACGAATAAAGCTGCTTCTTTCTCCATCAGGAACCCGGAGAACGAATTCCTTGTAAACCTCCTCCGGTATCTTGGCAGACACGACTGCAACCTTGCCCATGATATTTCCCCTATCTACTTTGATTCGAATATTAAAAAGCATTAGTTACCTGACTAACAAAGTCCCATGCTCGATTAGAACCAAATAGCTTAGGGAAATCTTTTAAGATACACATAGAGAAACTACACCAGAAATCAAAAGTTACAAGGCGAGTAGAATGCCTGAAAAAACGACCATATCAATCATAAAATGCGATGTAGGTTCCCTAGCAGGACACCACACCGTACCAAAACCCCTACTAGAAATCGGTGAAAAACATCTAAAAAAAGCACAAGAAAACGGACTCATCAACAGCCACTTCGTATTCCATGCTGGAGACGACCTTGAACTACTCATGGCACACCAAAAAGGAGAGAACAACCCCGAAATTCACAAACTGGCATGGAACACTTTCCAAGAAGCCGCCAAAAAAGCCAGCGACCTCAAGCTATACGGCGCAGGACAAGACCTATTGAAGACAGCCTTCAGCGGAAACATTCGCGGAATGGGCCCCGGCGTAGCTGAAATGGAAATAGAAGAGAGACGCTCTGACCCAATCGTTGTCTTCGCCGCTGACAAGACGGAACCAGGAGCCTTCAATTACCCAATGTTCCGCATATTTGCTGACCCCATGAGCACCGCAGGGCTTGTAATCGACCCAGACATGGCAGGCGGATTCAAATTTGAGGTACTCGACTCGATCGAAAACAAGAAAATAATTCTAAA
>JAOUJL010000039.1 GCA_029883255.1 Candidatus Bathyarchaeota archaeon
CTTTATTATTCCCCCAGGTCCTTTTTCTTTCCAACTCTCCAAAAGAGACTCTTTATGCTGGGTTATAATATCAATAACTCTCTTCTTTAACCCTATTTTTTCCAATTCTTCTGAAGACGCTGTGAGGAGAAGGCCGTAGGTTCCCCGAGCTATTCTTCCTCTCCATCCCAAATCATACAAGTCTGGACCGGCAAGCACCCGCGACCCCTTTCCGCCCCTCTCCCCTAAACCATGAAATTCAGCCTCCAAACCTGTCCCCAGGACGTAGTCAACAATTTCCTTGCGAGCCATCGAATCCAACGCTCGAACCTCTTCGCTCTCCACGTGAACATGGTATCCCCGATGCCCCGAAAATCCCACCTTTAACTCTCCCGAGGAAAAACCGAAATCTTTCGTCAACATGTCTATAAGCTTTATCGCTTCAACCTTTGCTGACTCCAAACAAACTTCGCAAGGCCAAGTTTTTTCATTGAATTTCTGTTCCCTACAAGTGGGACACTCCTTAGGCGACATGCCCCTACCGACGGCACCACAATTACTGCAAACCCAAATGTCATGAACCTTGCCACAGGGAGTTGGAATATGATCAGCGTCGATGTCAAAAATCAAGTCGGCTCCCAGCCACCCCTTCCCCTTCATTTCCTCCTCAGGCCTCTCATAATAGGCGCTTGAAAAATAAACGTCAGAGGGAACAATTTTCTTCAAGGAAAATCTGAGGTCGTCCACGCCTCTGAAGCCTTTGTGCCTAAGCATAATCTTCTCATCCAATAAGAGAAAACCAAACTCACGCTTTTCGATAGAAGTTGGAGGCGGAATGGAGGAAGAATGGCCCTTATAGTATTCAGCAAATTTTTCTCGAATAAAACGGTGCGACACAGAGGGCACTTCCCATTCTTCCGTTCAAGCTGCTTCGAATGCTAGTTAATTATAAAGACAAACAATATTTAAACGGGTATTCATGTCACCGCGAGTCTGGTGAAAACGCATGTAACATTCTTCCACAACCTGCGCCAAGGCTTTCCTTTGAACTAGCGGTTTCGCGCTCTAAAATCTGAGGAATAACTTTGCAAAAACTTGACAACCGAACTCTTTCTCAAAAACGGAAAATAATCAAAGAGAAAAACCCAAAGGAAGTGCGTGGTGAATCTTGCGAATCCCATCCCTTCAGCTCTTCTCCCTGAGACAAAAACTAACGATTTCGAGATAGCCTTTACCTTACATTTCTTTCCCAACTTGTTGAAGAAGATTGTATCTGCAAAAATTTCGTCTGTAAACTCACCCACCTTGTGGAAATCGTCTTTTCGAACTGCCATAAAGTTCGTGCTCGCGTGATAATCCTTCGTCAATTTCATCCATAGACGAAGCAATCTCCAATGGAAAAGATATTCGATCTTCATCCAGAGAGGAGCTTCAAAGGGCATTCCTACACCACATATTCCGCAGATATCTTGATCTTTCTCAAGCTCTTTGGCTAAGTGTTTCAAGGCGTCTAGGGACAGGATAACATCTGCACTCAAGAACAACAAGACGATTCCTCTCGAAAGTTTTGCACCTATGTTCCTTGAAGGGAATTCTTTGCCCCCCTTTTTTACGAAGACTTTTGCCCAGAACTTCTCAGCAACTTCAACCGTTTTATCTGCGCTACCGCCGTCAACCACCACTATTTCGAAGTCTTTGAATGATTGTCTTTCGAGCGTTTGTAGAAGTCTCCATATCCTTGCTTCTTCGTTCAACGTCGGTATTATAACAGAGAAAAGTGGTTTCTTCATAATTGAATCTTCAGTCATTTTTGGAAATTCCCCTTTGTTCGATCCTATTAACCCAAGGTTTTGTAGACCTCCAGCGTCTGTTTTGCACATACTCCCCAGTCAAATTTGAGACTTCTTTCAAGACCATTCTTTATCACAATAGATCGCATGTTCTGGTCCGTTAGCACTTTGGAAATACTTTCGCTTAGTGCTTTTACATCAGACGAAGGGAATATTATCCCGGCTTTTCCCACAACTTCTGGAATGGAAGAGCTGTTTCCAGCGACTACTGGGCAACCCGAAGCCATTGCTTCTACCAAAGGAAGGCCAAAACCTTCATAATATGAGGGAAACACAAATAAATCGGCGGCATTGTAAAAAAAGGCAATATTTGCCACTTTTTGGTAATGGAGTATCGCGTCTTCTAGGTGAAGCGATGAGACCAATCTACGTGTATTGCTGCGCATTCCCCCAATTCTTATCAACAAAGCTCTTGGAAACTTTTTCTTGACCAAGTAAAAAGCTTTGATCAACGTTCGGATATTCTTTCTCGGCTCGTCAACTCCTACGTGCAAAATTATCTTCCTATTAAGGGGAAGGTGAAGGTCTCGACGAGCCTTTTTCAGATCTCTGGGAGTGAACAGATCCCGGTCAGTTCCCGGATAGACAACTCTTATTCTCTGGGATTTTACCCCCAATACGGATATGAGGTCCTTTTTTGTATGTTGCGACATGCTTATGATTCTATCTGCGTTTCTTACAAACCTCATGTTGATTTGCATGGCCATAAGAATCGGAGTGTCCAGACCGTAGGATTGGGTTATCATGTCACGACTTGCCATTGGTATGAAGGGAGCAATGTCATGTACGGTCACAACGGAGGGACGATATCTTAGTAATAGGATACCCAAGGTAGGATTGAGAAGATGATAAATTTTGTAATGTCGCGGTATTCTGCTTACGAATCGTAGGTGATCTATCGTCCTCTTGACTTTCTGACCGAAAGAGCTTATGATGTTACCATAGCTGTCCTCTGCAGGGCTCTGCAAGGTAATGAAATCCATATCTTTTTGGCCTATTTGCTTAAGATGCATGAACAGATTGTAACCGTAATTCCCAATTCCAGTAGACGAAGACCTGTTGTTGATTAAAAGAATTCTCTTCATCTTTTGGACACTTGCTAAGAGATATACAAAAACACACAGTTTATAGATTTTCGTAGTCTTTTATCACAACTTCGGCTGCTTCGAAGCCTGACTTAAGGGCTGTTCCCATATAACGGTCTCTGGGATAGATACACGAAATTCCAGCGATGTAAAGTCCATGAATTGGTGAACGCATGGTTGGCATGTAACGCCCAAAATGGGTGAAGTATACGGGAGTCGAATAGGGCGCTTTGAAAACCCGAGACCAGAGAATTTTTCCTCTTAGCCGTGGAAATATATCCTCCAACTTTTCCGAGTAGTACTCCACTATATAGTCACTTGATTTGCCCCAGTCCGGATGATCAGTATCTAAGTATTTTACAACATACATTACCCCTGTGGGGGAACGGTCGATGTTCAAGTGTCTGTGCTCGAATAGCCCAACAAAAGGGTAGTTACCTACGATGTTGAGCCAATAATATTCACTCACCCGCTCTTTCAGACCCAGCGTAACGCAAATACACGCCTTATACCTTATTTGTTCGAGGCGCTCCTTGTAAGGTTGCGGGAAATCTGCAACGGTTTCAAGAAGTATTGGTATAGAAACTGTGCTTATCACGACATCAGCTTCAATAAATCCTTCATCCTCTCCATAAACGACGCCTTCAACTTCGCCCTGATTGACTTCCACCGTTTCTACGCCACTTTGAGTCTTCACTTCCCCTCGATTTCTCTTGATCTCTTCTTCCAGACGATCAATAATCTGTTGTATGCCACCATTGAGGATATAGCCGAAACGGTCTGACACCGATCTCGATTCATGTCCAAATCTACTCATCAACCATGCTGCCGAGATTTTTTCAGGAGGCTCATCGAATTTGTCTACTACAATATATTTTACCAGATTTTCGTAGACTCCAATGCCATAGTTCTCACAAACCCAGTCCTTCACATTTACGTCGTCAAGATGCATCCAGTTTTTTTTCTTTCTCGCGTCCCATACCATAAGGCCGAATCTTATTCTATCAAGGGGAGAGAGAGGCTTGAACCTTAGAATGTTGAGGGGAGAAGAAAAATCATAAGTGGTTTTATCGTACAGGAAACCTGTTTTGAGCCGTTTCCAGTAAAGATTCGAATGTAGCCCCAATTCCCCTATCAAACTAAGAGTAGTGAGGTCTCCTACCATTATGTGATGGTACGTCTTTGGAATGGAGTACCCATTAATAAAATAACTTGAAGCTAGCCCACCTAAATGGCCTTCTTTCTCCAATATAGTTACATCGTAGCCTTTCTGAGCAAATCTATAAGCAGCGCCTAAGCCTGTAAGACCTCCTCCTATGACCACGACTTTCATTGACTAGGACCTCCATTGAGCTTGACACTATAGGAACAAACTAGTTAATTACAAGTCCGCCTGGAAATCTGCTGTTTGCTACAATTCATATGCCCGCAGTTCTCTCCAAAGCTTGAACAAACCCACAAGCTGGAAAACAATTATTCTCAGAAGCCTACTTGGCGTGTACATTTTGGTACTTCCTGAAAATCTCCTCCGGTGCTGAATTGGAACTTCCAATAATTTGAATCCTTTCTTGAAGGCTCTAATTGTGAACTCGGTCCAAAAGCTATCCTCTAAGAATTTAACTTCGTCTACAATGCTGTCAATAACTGTCTTCTTCATAATTCTGTAGCCGCAGTCGGGATCGTGAAGTGGAAGCTTGAAAAGAGCTTTAACTATTGCATGGAACACTTTTGAGAGAAATATCCTATGAGGAGGGTCTGCACGTTTTGTTTTGTGACCGATAATCATGTCATAGTCGTCTCTCTTTTCGTATAATCTCCAGAAATCAGATGCAACGTATTGTCCGTCTGAATCTATGAAAAGCAAGTATTCTGTATCTGCTTGTTTCAAGCCGTCCTTCACATCTCTCATATATCCTCCTCTTTCTTCTTGGAAAATTGGTTTCATGGGTATGCTTTGGCTAAGTTTGGTTAGGGCCTCTTTTGTTCCGTCAGTACTCCCACCCTCGCGTACAATAATCTCCATTCCAACTTTGCTACCGATCTCATGATAGAACTCGTTTATTATAGGCCCTATACTTTTGACTTCGTTGTGCACCGGAAGAAGCAATGAGAGGTGAGTTTTATTGGAAACTTTTCCCGTCTTTTGTCACCAATCAAATTCAGATTTGACATTTGATTTGCTATAGATATATATTTATAACTTTTCAAACCTCAAGAACTTTACGGCCACCAATAATCAATCCTATATTATTTCACCATCGACATGAGAGATTTTCGCAATTGTTATAAATGCGCTTAAGGATAAAACACGAAATCACTGAGAATAGATGTTGCTTAAAATAGGAAATTTTAGGACATGAGTAAAATCACTTTTTCAGGTATCAAGAAGGAAATTACAGCCCTCAGAGGCTTAACTGCTGAGAGCCTGGAGAATTATCTTAGCAAAAGAATGCTTAGAAGGGATTTGAGTGAACTTATTGTTTACCTGTTCATTGCCATGTATACCGTTGTGTTTTCGTATTTCACTATTCTGAAACACAATGCGTTCAGAAGCTATGCATGGGACTTTGGAAATTACCACCAAGCCCTTTGGACTACCCTAAACGGAGGAAAATTGTTCTATTTTACGCCTGAGCTTTATGTTATCCCAAGCGGTAGCTTTTTTGGACTGCATTTTAGTCCAATCCTGTTTCTAGTATTGCCAGTTTATGCCATTCATCAGACACCGGAAACTCTTTTCGTGTTTCAATCATTCATCATAGCTTTGGGGGCACTCCCACTTTATTGGTTCGCCCGAGACAGTCTCAACAGCAAACTAGTAGCTGTCGGTTTCTCCACAACTTACTTCCTGTATCCTCTCCTACACGGTGCAAACTGGTTTGATTTTCACGTGCAATGTTTCTTGCCACTTTTTTTCTTTTTAGCTATGTATTATTTAAGGAATGAAAAGTGGACAAAATATTTTACGTTCATTATTCTCGGGCTTGCCATTGCAGAAAGCGTGCCTTTGGTTGTGCTGTTCATAGGAGCCTATTCCCTTTGGGCGTACAGACAAATTCTTTTCACAACTTTAAAACAGAAAGCTCTCACTGATAGAAGAATTTTAATCCCGTTGATAACCATAACACTGGCTATTTCGTGGTTCCTTATTGCCAAGTGGATACAAACCACCTTTTTCCCCATTAACCCAAAATTCTCCAAATTCTACAGAGCCGTAGATCATTGGTCCGTGCTCGGAATACAAGATGACCCTATCATGATGCCCTTCCATGTTGTTCTGAATCCGTTGAAAGTGTTCGAGGCGTTAGCATACGATGCACATTTGAAACTTCTTTTTGTTGCTCTCATTTTTGGTCCACTACTTTTTTTACCTTTTAGAAGTAGCATCGTACTCATCACATTGGCGTGGTTGGGTCCAGCTCTTCTTTCAAATCGCCAAGATTATTACGTGTTAGGTATTCATTACCCATTGTATTTTATTCCATTCGTATTCTTAGCAGCAGTGGAGGGAACAAGGAAATATATTCCTACTTTGAATGTAACCAGATTTGGTGCTCTGGTCAGAAACTTGTTAGTTCTTGGATTGATATCTTCGCTTTTTATAAGTCCTCTAAGCCCATTATTACCCATAATGAATGTGTCCGTTCCCCATTTTTCTGAATACTACTTGCCAACAATTACTGAGCATGCTGTAACGCTCCAAAGGATTGTAGAGCTCGTGCCTCCGAATGCCTCGATTTTGACGCAAAACAATATATTTCCCCACTTTTCAGGCAGACTTAACGCTTACGTATGCCCACTTCCTCGTGCAGTGGAGTATGCGTCCGAATATATGCATGCCTATATAGACCAGCTCATTAGTAAGTCAGAATATATATTAGTGGATGTGACAACTGATGTGTATTATAAAGCAAGCGATTTAATCTTTAACAGCACGATATTCAAGCAGAATTTCGGTCCCTTTGCGGAGGCGCCCGCGCACCAGATTTATTTATACAAGAGGGGTTATGAAGGTGAGCCCATTTTATTTTTTTAACCGAACAGGTAGAAGTTGGTGGATTAGACAATGCAAATACCTTTAAAGATTGCTAAATTTGAAAGCCTAGAGAAACGCTTAAGCCGAAAGGTTTGGAGACTAGACTACAGCGATTTAGTGGTGCTTACAACTGTTATGGTTTATGCTGTAATTTTTTCTTATCTCACAATCTTGAAGTATTATGCTTTCAGGGTTTATGCGGCAGACCTTGGCATTATTAATCAATCTTTGTGGACTACATTGTTTGCTGGCCGCTTTTTATATTCAACGGTTGAGTCTCTTTACGTTCCTAGCGGCGTTTTTTTTGCGATACATTTTAGTCCTATCATGTTTCTCATAATGCCTGTCTATGCAATTTTTCCTTCGCCGGAAATGTTGCTGGTACTTCAGTCTTCCATCATAAGTTTTGGAGCGGTCCCCATTTTTTGGATTGCTAGGGACGCTTTAAAAAGCAGGGTGCAGGGGACTATTTTTGCGTTAATGTATTTGTTGTATGCTCCTATCCAAGCTTTAAACTGGCATGACTTTCATATGCAAGCTTTCTTACCACTTTTCTTTTCCTTATCGCTTTACTATTTGATGAAGAGCAAGTGGCTAAGATTTTTTGTTTTACTTGTCTTGGCGATGATGTGCGAAGAGCACGCGGCTATCGTGGTTGTTTTCATCGGACTTTACGTTGGATGGCGACATAAGGACCAATTGTCTCTACTCGTTAAGGAAAAGACTTTGAAAAGCAAAGAGATTTTGATGATGCCGATCACGGTAGCCATGGGCGCTACCTGGTACCTTTTCACTTTATGGTTTAGGAGCACATTATTTTCTATTAACCCTGATCTAGCTTACGAATTCGTGGGCGCTGGAAATTTCGGTATTCTAGGAGTAACGGATGTCTGGGAAATTCCTTTTGCAGCCGTTTCTCAGCCTTTAAGGTTCCTAGAACTGTTGAGTTTTGATTGGCAGTTAAAAGGGTTATACATTGTTCTTTTTTTCGCTCCGCTGGCTTTCTTACCCGTTCTTGATAGTGTTATTTTGGCAGCTGTCCCGTGGCTTGCTTTTTCCATAATGTCTCAGACTGCTGTACATCACGTTCTGTCAAAACATCAGTACAGTGCATATATGATTTCTTTTATTTTTGTTGCGGGACTTCTCGGGTTCAAGAAGGTGTCGAAATGTGTTGCTGAAAAACACAAATTTGGAGGAGCTAAAGGCTTGTTAATGTTTGTATTAGTCTGCAGTGTCGTTATATCAGTCGTTTCCAGCCCTTTAAGCCCTGTTCTGAACATTTTCTATCCAAGTTATTATCAAGATGGTGGTTTTCCGCAAGTAACTCATCACGAAGTTTTGCTTAGTGAAGTGATACAGATGATGCCATCTGACGCGTCTATCTTAACTCAGGACAGAATTTTTCCTCATGTCTCAAGCAGACTATATGCACATGTGGTGCCTACACCTCTCTTGAACGATCCATCAAAACGAGATCTTGTAGTCGAGTATGTGAACACTATTATTTCCAAAGTTGATTACATTCTTGTTGACTATAAGTTTGACCCATATGTAAGTAATTTTACTGTTTCACTTTTGAACAGTACTGGTAGTTTCGGTCAGTTTGCGTCCGCGGACGTAAACACCATAAGATTGTACAAACGAGGTTACGCGGAAGCAACAACGTATCTTTGAACACATAAGATGCGCGCGCGAAGTTAACTGAGAGTTTTTCTATCTTCCTTTACTTTCGTTTCTATCCAGTTGTAGGTTTTTTCTAGTCCTTCTTCAAGGGTTATTTCTGGTTCCCAGCCTAATACATTTCTGGTAAGGGTTATGTCCGCGTTTCTGCCTCTGACTCCTTGTGGTGCTGTCAAGTTGTATGTTTTTGTTATGGTTTTTCCTGAGATTTTTATGATAATGTCAGCTAGCTTGTCTATTGTGATGAGCCGGTCTGAGCCTATGTTTATTGGTTTGTTGTAGTCTGATTCCATGAGCATTGCTGTTCCTTTTACGGCGTCGTCTATGTAGCAATATGATCGCGTTTGTTTTCCATCTCCCCAGATGTTTATGGTTCCCGGGTCATGAGCTTCTCCCACTTTTCTGCATAGGGCGGCTGGGGATTTTTCTCTTCCGCCTTTATATGTTCCTTCGGGTCCATAGACGTTATGATATCTAACTATGCGAATATCCAGGCTGTGGTCTCTTTGGTATGCTTCGCACATTTTTTCTGTGAAGAGTTTTTCCCAGCCGTAGAAGTTGTCTGGGTCCGCCGGGTAGGCATCTTCTTCCTTTAAGCCTTTCACGTTTGGGTCTGTTTGGCGGTATGTTGGATAAACGCATGCAGAGGAGCTGAACAAAAATCTTTTCACCTTATTTTGTCTGGCGGCTTCAAGCATGTAGGTGTTGATGAGTACATTGTCATGCATTACTTCGGCGCCTACGGAAGTGATAAATCCAATGCCTCCCATGTTAGCGGCGAGATTGTAGACTTTGTCGATTCCCTTTGTTGCTAATAGACAGTTTTCCCATTTTCTCAAATCGCATTTGAGCTTTTCTGTATAGTATCTCTCTTCGATGTAGTCATCAAACTTTATGTCAGCTATCCTGACAAAGTGCCCCTGTTGACAGAGATGTCTCGCGAGGTGGCTTCCGATGAATCCGCCTCCGCCAGTTACTAAGATGCGTTCCATTTACTTTGCCTCTTAATCAAGGCTTAATTTCTCGGTCTTCTGAGAGTTGGTCGTTTATGGATTTCACATAAAAGTTTTTTCTAATTCTGAAGTTGGAAAAGAGGCTCAAATTGAGATTTTTTTGTGGGTCTTCTAAGGTTTTCTCGATTGTAGTAGTGGAACACCTGTAACCACACGAACATGCGGGACGCGGCTTCATATTTCAATGTGCGTGGAGCGTATCGAGAAATAAACATTGGAACAGTTCAACAGAACTCGATTCTACATACGCTAGAAATATAGGTGCGCGCGCTTTACCGAAATGCTAAGCTTTTTCTTCTTCCTGTCGCTCCACGGAAATCTCCGATTTTACAGTCTTTAGTCTTCTTCGGTAATAAGCTAGCGGATGTCGTATTCTTTTACATATTTCGTCTGGACTATGGCAGATTCCGTGAGTGCGTAGTGTGTCGCATCGTGGAGGAATGTACTTTGTTCGGGATCCTCTCACTCC
>JAOUJL010000275.1 GCA_029883255.1 Candidatus Bathyarchaeota archaeon
GTGCGCGCGCGTATGTTTTCCGATATATGATCGGTTGCGAAACAACCTCTATATTAAGAGATTCGATACGCTTTCTCTGGATGAGAACATGCTTTTACTCCTCGGCATCTTGGGCGGACTTCTATTAGCCCCAGGCGCTACGCTGTTCCTCCTGTACCGCCTATGTACACGTGCATTCGAAGAGACAAAAAGAGAAGAACTGCAGAAACTGGTCACCGAATGCGCAGAATAGCTCCCCTGCAAATCAAAACCTCACCAAACCGAAGAAGCTTTTAGAAGATCAACGAATTGACGAGGAAAGTGAGCCCAAAATAGATTAGGACCGCCCCGAACACAGCCACAATGAGTCTATACCATTTAGATCCTACAACATTCGTTCCCATCTTCGAAAAATGGGCAACAGACGTAAGCCAAGCGTAGTCCATCCACACGTGACAGACATACATGAACACAACTCCAGCTAAGGAAGCAAACTCAAGGGAAAGACGAATCAGTTCCGCGCCAGCTGTGAGCCACCAAACAACAAAGAAAGGATTCAAACCAGTGAAGGCCAACCCTATCAACAGAAGATTCCGCGTCGCCACCCCTCCGGACCTAGCCTCATCGAATCTAGACGTGAGGGAGCCACGTATCTGCATGGCACCAAAAACAAGAAGAACTACACCTCCAGCAACTCCGACGATGAGATTAACGGTTGGCTCAACGGTAGGTTCTTTCGCAACGGCTAGGAGACCACCCGCCAACAACATGACAAGAGTGAACTCAACCAAAGTATGCGCAATTGAGAACACAAAGCCGCTCTTGGCTCCCGACCTGGCACCGTGAGAGACTGTGACAAAGAATAAGGGACCTGGAGCCAAGGCGCCGGAAGCTGTTAGAAGAACAACAGTCGCAACGAAGTTCAGTAAGTCCATGACACTAGAAAACTGGGAGGCGGATAATTAATCTTGCGCGCGTGTGGCACGAAACCTTTGAGCTCATGTCACAGTTGTGTGCGCACGCACCCCCTTTATATGCTCGCATATAATATTGTGCACACCGCTCTGTCTTGAGGGATTCTAAGGAAGCATACGCGCTCGATTTTGCGCGCCGAAACCGTAGAAAAGAAACATTCAAATTGCCGTGTGATATTTGACAACGGTAAGTGCTTCCAAATGAGTAGAGTCGCTATTGTCAAGGGAACGAGACCTGTCGAAATGACCGTTAAAGCTCTTGAAAAGATAGGGTCTGACGTGGATGGTTTGCTCTCTGAGAAAAGGCCGATTTTGATCAAGCCCAACTACATAAATTCCAGTCACCCTTCAACCGGAATCACAACAGACGCCCGAGTCTTAGAAGGGATTGTTAAGTTTTTGAGGGAACGTAAAGTGGAGGAAATTGTCATAGGTGAGGGAAGCGGTTTTGCAGACACCTTCGAAGCTTTTCAAGTTGCTGGTGTTGACGCCGTTGCTGAAAGGTGGGGTGTGAAACTTGTTGACCTTAACAAAGATGAGTTTGTTGAGGTCAAACCTCCTGACCCGCTGTCGCTCAAGAGCGTGATGGTTGCTAAAACTGCTTTGGAAAGCGCGATAATCAGCGTTCCGAAGCTTAAGCCTCACAGGATAGCCACCATTACATTGAGTTTGAAGAATATGATGGGGGCCCTGGCTTCCAAGGGCACAATGCACAAAGGGAGGCTCAGCCAAAGAATCGCTGACCTAGCATCTGTTCTCAAACCCAGCGTATCGGTTGTTGACGGGATAGTTGCGGGTGAGGGACACGAGACAAGTGGAAACCCTGTTGAAATGAACTTGGTTATTGCTGGGGCAGACCCTGTGGCTGTTGATGCTGTCGGCGCCGCGGTTATGGGCATTCCTCCAGGCGATGTAAAGCACCTAGTTTTCGCAGAGAAAAAAGGGCTCGGAACATGCAACCTGGAAGAGATAACTGTGCTGGGAGAACCCATAGAAAGCGTGAGACGAAAGTTTCAGAGATCGTTTTCATCAAGACTTCTTGGTCGCATCGGTTAGTGCGCACACACATCCATGCAACAGAGAAGATCAGACGACAGTCACTGTTTCTTTGATGTGAATGCCTCTTTTTGCCAGTTCGGAGAAAAAGGCCTCGGCAAGTTGGATGTTCCATCCGATTTTCCCAGCGTGTACAACGCCTCTTTCTTTTATGTCGCCGCGTGCGATCATTTGGGCTACTATCGAGCATGGATAGGCGGTTGTGCGAGCCATGGCTGTTATGTCGTTCTCTTCGTCGTAAAAGTCCATAAACTCATAGGCGTAAAGTGTTCTCTCTCCATTCTTTTGGCCGATCACATGAACCCGCTGAACCACAAGATCTCCCTCTCCTTTCTCATACTGGAGAGTTTTCTCCCCCAGCTCGACCAAGAATTCTTGAGGCGTGACCTCGCAACCCTTAATTTCTAGCCGCAAGTCGGTTCTGGTGAGACCCAAATCAATGAGTTTTCTCCAGATGTCGCAGTGTCCCGGCCACCGTACGGTTTTGGACCAAGCCTCTTCGA
>JAOUJL010000040.1 GCA_029883255.1 Candidatus Bathyarchaeota archaeon
ACGAAACACGATTGTAACATATACCCTGAAACCCACGGAAGCAGGAACTGAAATGACGTATGCGGTGGACTATGAAATGCCTTGGGGAGTTCTCGGCAAGTTCCTCGACAAACTGTTCGCTCAGAGAGAGGCTGAAAAGATAGTCGAGAAAGAGTCAAAGAAGTTGAAAAGCATTCTGGAGCAATAAATGCTCACACGAAGCCAACAAGCGCGCGCGCCGTTCGCGTTTCAAAACGTTGACATGGGCGTTCTCCTTATGGAGAAGCTCAGAGCAGTTATAGAATACTGTTTGACTGAAGCGAGGCTTGTATGCGGTTCAGCCAGGCCAACATTCTATTTGGCAGGGTTCTCTGCTGGAGCTTCCATGTCAGCCGCGATCGCTCATGAATATCCAGAGGTGACCAAAATGCTCTTGATTTCTCCATCTGCCGATATAAGTACAGACGTTCTTAGAGACGGACCGGCAAAGTATAGGGGCGAACTCTATATCACACTAGGTGACAGCGATGCCGTTGTTGGTCCCAAAGCCGCCCAAACTCTGGCTGATTGGGCGACAAAGGCGAGATTCACGAAAGTTGTGGTCGTTCCACATTGTGATCATCAATTCACAGGAGAAACGAATGGAAGAATCCTGAGCAAAACGTATCTGTGGGCATTCAATGATGACCAAACATATCCATCACCTAAAGGTGGGATCAAGTTATACTAAGACTAACATTATCACATTGGGTAGAACGCTGCTCTCACACAGCAATGTTATATGCGTAACGAAGCATTGAAATCAATCAGGTGAGATTCGTGGATAAATGGAAATACTATGATATTCGCTTTCAGAGGCATTTGTTATGCAATCCGCTGAACAAAGAGAAGTTCGAAAGCCTGTGCAAGCTTCTAAGACTGAAAAGAGCAGCACGAGTTTTAGACGTAGCCTGTGGAAAAGGAGAGTTTCTAGTCAGGCTAGCAGAACTATATGACATATCAGGCGTGGGTGTAGACATTTCACCCTATTGCATTAGAGATTGCTTGGAGAAACATCGAAAAAGAGTGCCAAACTCTGACATTAAGTTCATCCAAATGGACGGTGCAGACTACAAACCCGAATCGCCAGAGGCTTTCGACCTAGCCATGTGTATTGGTGCAAGTTGGATCTATGAAGGCCACCGTGGAACACTACAAGCTTTGACGAAGATGACAAAGTCAAGTGGACTCGTAATTGTAGGAGAACCGTTCTGGTTGAAGGAGCCAAGTGAAGAGTATCTGAAAGCAGATCAAATGAAGAGAGAGGAATTCGGCACTCACTATGATAATGTAAGAGTGGGAGAAGAGGAAGGGCTAACCTGCATTTACACGCTAGTAAGCAACCATGATGACTGGGACCACTACGAGACGTTCGGGTGGTGGGCCGTCGACGAGTATGCAAGGGCTAACCCTGATGATCCGGATATTTCGGAGCTATTACAGCGGAAAAGACGAGAAGAGGAAATCTATCTTCGTTGGGGCAGGGAGACACTGGGTTGGGCCATATATGTTTTCAGGAAGAAGCATAAATCGTAAATTCGCGCGCGTGCGTGATTATCCTCTTGTTTTCGTGTGTGACTTTGGCTGAAATATCTCGCAGACTTTCTGAGTTCTCCATGTTTCATTGTCACTACTGTAGCGTCTTGGGCACTCTGGTTTAAGATAGTAGACGCAGTTACCGCATTCCTCCCCCGTCCTTGGAATCAGATAGAGTCTTGACAAAACATCGCGGGCTACTTCAATGCGTTCTTCTTCTGAGAGGAAATTCTTCCTTTCTACCGTCTTTTCTTCTTTTACATCAAGTAGGTCACACCTAATCATGCATTTCCAGTTAAATTCGCATACGTAACAACAGGCATCCTTAACCGCGTTCCTGCAATCACTGCCTCTTACGAAAACTAGATCAGGGCTTCCTTTGCATCTTCCTTCGAAGACGTAGCCACAATTCACGGTCTCTGATCCTTCCATATTTATTGTTATTTTGTGTGGAGATTTAGCTCTTACTCAAGCGTAAGATATGGCTATCTTGAGTTTGACACAACCAGGAAGAAAAAAAGCGAGCGCTATTTTGAGAGCGCGCGCACACACAATCAACCAACCAACGATTTCGCGTAAGTATGGCCCACACTACTTGACTCTTCCAACTGGAGCCAGATACAAGGCTATTTCATCTTCCCCGTCAACGCCTACAAAGCTATCCAGTAATTTCTGATTGTAGGCGATTATCGCATTTGTGCCTACTCCGATTGATTCACAGGCAAGGTATAGGTTCTGGCAAATGTGCCCGACACTGATAAGAATATCTTTGAGTGAATCTTCCCCATATCGATATTCAGTCCGATAAGGTCTTACCGTCCATACGAAGACGACTGCGCTTTCTCCAATGAAGTTCTGACCATTGGCTGCTTCACTAATTCTCGAAGGCAGGTCAGCTCTCTCAGAGGGCAGCTTGAGCAACTTGTGATTCAATGCTAGATATCGGTATAGGCCAGGGCTTACTCCGTTCACTCTGTTGATGAGCAAGTATGTTTCGAAAGGATGCATAGCGCCTCCTGAAGGAACAGTGCGAATTGTGACCAATCCGTTGTGTATGAGCTGTTCTACACCCTGAGTGGCCCACAGTAGAAATGAGAGTTCTTCAAGAGTTAGTGATTCCTGTGTGAAGTTCCGGCGACTTCGCCTGTTTCTAATTGCCTCTATCAGAGACATGTTACCAAGGCTGAACTGCTCTGGACTGATTAGGTCGACGAGTTCTGCATCTTTCGGACATGGCTTCTGAATTGGAGGGATTGGCAATCCTTTCATTTGGTCAGTTTCAATTTCAGCCATACCAGGCAACGATTGATTCTTCAGATACTTTCTATAAGCAGGCACCATTCAAATCACCTTGCCACTCATCCTCTCTGTAAGAAGCAATATTTGAACCTGCTGTCTCTTATTTTCCAGCTTAGATGATAGCAACTCGGTGGGATTTCGCGCACGCGAACTTCAGTGTTTCACCATGCGCACGCGCATCAATGCATTTTCTCTTTTGTCATAATTTATGTGCTTGAAAAGTCAATAGACTATGGATAACTATGCCTCTCTCAGATCCAGTGGCCCTGACTGGTCTCGTTTTTCTGGGCATTATCTTAGTAATCATAGGTGTCTTTTTTGGTTCAAAGACATTCAAGAATGAGCCATTTTTCCGTTTGGGAGTTGTATTTGTTGAATTGGTTTTAGTCATGTCTGTCTTTCTGAATCCATCGTTACTTCTAATTATAGGCTCGCTCTTTGGAGTGATGATTGTCTTTTCGATATTCCTTTCAAGCATTTTTCTCGGCATTGAGACCCTGCTTCTTGGAGTTCCAAGTTTGATCCTATTTGCGTATTCTCTCTTCGATCACCAAAATCGATTCTGGCTAAATATCATCAGCGTTTGCCTTTTCTTCTTGGGAATAGTTGTCAGTCAGCTTGAATTAAGGAAACCTATTTCAGAAATGTTAGGGAAACTGTTTCCTGCATTTGCTTTTTCTCTTGCTATTGTTGGCGTCTTTTTGATTCCCGCTGTTTTTCCTCAGTTTGAATTTGTGACTCAGATAGCTGAGCTTGCTGGGACGATAATTGGGCTGTCTTTTTTAGTGTTACGAAGACTCTGAACTTGACTCAAACGAAACTTTGTGACGCGTGCGGAATGAAGTTTATCCAACCAAGCATGCATGCAACAAGCTATTTGATCTTACTCCAATTATTGAGGTATTTTTCCCATGTTTTCTACGTTCATTATTAAGCGCGCGCGCGTTGGAGAAAATGTTGTGTGCGCACACTGATATAAACGCCTAACATGTTATGTTCCTATTATATTTTGACCGACATCGCGCGCATTAAGGCTTTTAAATTCTCAGCTGCTAAACGGAATCACAGGTGGAAGACGATGACGCTTCAAGAATGGACGATTTTTGAACTGCAGTCGATGATGACGGCAGGCGAATTAACAGCGCGTCACCTCACCGAGTTATATTGGGAGCGGATTGACGCAATAGACAGAAACGGCCCGAAACTCAACTCGGTCATCGAGACAAATCCCGACGCTCTTACCATCGCCTCATCCCTAGATGATGAGCGACGCTGCGGCAAAACACGTGGGCCACTCCATGGTGTCCCTGTCCTCATCAAAGACAACATTGACACCCATGACCAGATGCAGACCACAGCCGGTTCACTCGCGCTCGAAGGTCATATTGCACCACGTGACGCGTTCATCGTCAGGAAATTGCGGGCAGCAGGCGCAGTTATCCTGGGCAAGACAAATCTGAGTGAATGGGCAAATATGCGTGGCAAGCGTTCTGTCAGCGGCTGGTCGTCTCGAGGCGGACTCACGCGCAATCCCTACGCGCTGGACCGTTCTGCATGCGGGTCGTCAACAGGTTCATGTGTTGCGGTGGCGGCGAATCTGTGCTCCGTGGCAATTGGCACAGAGACGGATGGCTCAATTATCTGTCCCAGTCAGACTACTGGCATTGTTGGAATCAAACCCACGCTTGGATTATGGAGTCGAAGCGGAATCGTTCCCATCGCCCACAGTCAAGACACAGCTGGGCCCACAGCGCGCACCGTCACGGACGCAGCGATTCTGCTCGGGGCGCTGACAGGAGTCGATGATCAAGATCCGGCTACAAGGCCCAGTGAGAAGCGAGCATTCAGAGATTACACGCATTTCCTTGATGAGGATGGCCTCAAAGGAGCAAGGATTGGAGTTGCCAGAAAAATGGCTGGAACTGACAAGCGCATCATCGAGATTTTTGATTCGTGTCTTGAGGTAATGAAGCAGAAGGGAGCGGTAATCGTTGACCCAGCTGATGTGCCGAACTTCAACAAATTCGTCAAAACAGAAATGGAAGTCCTGTACTACGAGTTCAAGGCTGATTTGAACAGGTACCTTAGGGGTACGAAGGCACGCGTGAAAACAATGGCCGAAGTAATCAAATTCAATGAAGAGAACAAAGACCGTGTGATGCCATATTTCGGACAGAAGCATATGGAAATCGCGCAGAAGAAAGGTTCACTACGCGACAAGAAGTACCGCGACGCGCTTAGAAGGAATCACCTTCTGACCCGCAAAGAAGGTATTGACGTGACCTTGCGGAAATACAGACTGGATGCAATCGTCGTGCCGTCGGGCGGTCCATCGTGGCTGATTGACTTAGTCAACGGCGATGCCAACAACTGGGATATGATAAGCACATCGCCTGCTGCGGTGGCTGGGTATCCGCATATCACCGTGCCCTCTGGGTACGTCTTCGGTTTACCCGTTGGCATTTCGTTCTTGGCCAAGGCATGGCAGGAGCCTACGCTCCTGAAGTTGGCCTATGCGTTTGAGCAAGCGACCAAAGTCCGCAAACCGCCAGAGTTCCTGCCGACAGCAAATCTTGATCACTAGTTGACTGTTTGAGGAAAACGTAGCGCGCGCTATGAAACTTAATGCCTTATTGAGATTAGTGTGTAGTCTTTGTTACTTTCTTGAAGAGCGTGCGCTCATTTTTGCCGCGCGCGCGCGAAATCTTGGACAGTTCATGAAGCTCGTCATTGTGCAGTATGCTTTCTTTGTTTCATCATCAGGCTTCCACAATTTGCGTCGGCTTTCTTCCTCATAGGTTAACCCAGCATGGCACTCATCGTCGCTGTCAAGAAATACACATCTCACTCTTTTTCACCAAGTCTTGAATTATGTATTAACTTGATTTTATAGACTTTTCCGTAATACAGATAATTGCACTTGAATATATGAGCGTAGGCAACTAGATGCTTCCTTCAGCGCGCGCATATCTGTTCAGTCCGCATAATTCTAACGATTTTACCATATAACTCCACGATAATCACGCGGTCTACCATGTCTCAGTCTTTTGATAACATTCCATATCATCCAAGCTAATAGTGAACCTCCCACTCCATAGGTGCTGAGAGCTTCTAGGATGTGTTTGATTATTCCGAAGATTTTGTCGATTGGGAATGGTTCGGATGGGGGTGGAGATGTGGTCACTTCAATCTGAGCAGTTCCAGACACATCAAAATGCATGTCGACACTACCAGTAACGAACATTTCTTTATGTCCATCTCCATAATAGGTAATTTTACAATTTTCTTCCGTCTCGATTCTTTCGACTTTGTTAAAAACGCTTTCATTCTCATCAGAAGAATCAATGTTGACGTTCACACCCATAGTAACACTACCACTAACAAACATTTCTTTGTGTCCGTCTTTATAATAGACAATTTTGACATTTTCTCCCGTTTCGATTCTTTCGATTTCCTTGGAAACGTTCTCACTATCAGCAAAAACATGAGGAAAATGGCTTAGAAGCAAGAGACAAGTGATAGTTACTAGAGTTAATTTATGCATAGCTACCGAGTGTTATACTGCGCGTTGGAGACTCTTTAAAGTTGTTGACATGAACAAATCAAATTTTCAAGACGGTGAAAATTGATGATGTGCAGAAGACCAGATAGGGGTGCGGTCTGTTAATTTCGAGTTTTTTCTTCTTTTGAGGACAACAAATTCGTAGAATTTGAAAAATTTTTAAATGAAGATCTTGTGATCTTACATTGTGGAATTAAAAATGGAACAAGATAAACAAATCGATATATGGCTAGCAGAATATCAGGCATGTCATTCAAATCGTAATCATTATGAGACCATCGCTTGGACAATAGGTTCTATATTTATAGTTGCATCATTCACTTTATTTGGCATCTCCTTTTGGGAAGAACTTGCTAATGGCTCCGTTGCAGTCTGGTTATTAGGATTTTTTTCATTGTTATTAATGGGTATCTGGTTATCTTATGTTGTTTATGTACAAGAGTACGTTAAAGCATCTCAAAAGCGCTTGTGGAAGATAGAGGAAGAGCTTCAAGGAAAAAAATATGATATACAACTACACACAACAATCAAGAGTAAAAAGCGGATTCTTAGAGGGAGATAGATTACAGCTTCATTGTTACATTTAGTGATTCTAGTATGGCTTGTTAGGCTCTTTGTAGTTTGATCGCACGCGCTCATTGGTATTTCAGTTATGGAAAAGCTTTATTTTCTTCCATCTCTTATAAACAGAGTAGTTCTCGGCGGTGAGGTTCAGTAGGGACAGCTCGCCTCACATGCATGTGCGCCTTATGCACTCTGGCGGGCATCACTGACCTTCACCTTTACCGAACTACATCGATGGCTTTAGAACCTCTTTCACAAGTTTGTCCCAATCATCAATCGGAATCCTCGTTTTAATTTCTGAATTGTAAGGGTTCCTGAATCCATCGAGAAAAATGACGCAACGAATATGGCAATAAAATGTGGAATGGAGCACGCCTTTAAGTTTCTCAATCTTTTCTTTCGGAAACGTCAAAGAAATTTGAGCTTCGCCAACAGAATTTGAGCTAATCATTCTCCTATAGAGGTCACAATCAGAACCGATCACAAATTGCGTACCGTCGTCCCTGAGGAATTTTACATTAAAAAGGATTCTATCAACGGTTATCTCCGATTCCATCTTATTGTGTATCCGTAATGGAATAGTCAGTGTCGGATAACCAGTTTCATAATAGTAATGATCCAGTCTTACTTCACGAAGGTCTAACTCAATGTTAGGAGTAGGGTTCTTTCTTTCTGCGATATAGCGAGAAATAGCTTTTCGACATATTTCAGACCAATTGACCTCGGATAGCTTATCCATATCGGCTTTTAGCTGATCGGGAACACTTATTGTAACGTTTGGCATACTGATCACACAGTCATACACGATAAATAAGTGGACACAAGTATTAAAGCTTTTCTACTGTGTGAGCGCGAGCCTATCCTTGTGTTTGAGCGCTCCTAATCCGCTTCTTGAGAGCGATCTCACTGACCTTGGAAATGTTTAAGCCCAATTCTTTGGCTTTTTCCACGACGCGCGCGCGATGACCCCAGTCTCCGCTACCTAACTATCCCGGAAGCAAAAACGAGTAGGACCACAAGGCTGGATAGACGACTGAAAAATCCGCCAAAACCATTAACAAAGACGCCTCAAAGCAGTAACAGTGTGAAGATTAGTAGGGCTACACCTATAATTAGCACTGCTAATCCTGAGAGGGCTATTTTGTCTCTAAAATTTTTGAGCATGGCTCTGGCCCTGTTTAAAAGGAATGCGGAAATGTAATATTAAATCTTCTGACACAATAAACAAAATCTAAACTAGATATCAAAAATCAAACACAATAAAATAAACCACACAGTTTCAATTCATTAATTTAAAATTTAATAGCACACGCTTTTCACATCACTTTCCACACTATCCTTACCCACACGAAAAAACATGGCGATTAATCAATGAAAGGTAAAATCCACCATTGTAGAAACATTAACAGACAACCTAAAAGAAGTGTTAATCGACGAATAAAAGCGCGCGCTCACTAAGGAACATCAGTCTACTAAGGTGCTGTAGCCATATAGAAATATTGGTTCCCCTTGGCTGTGATGAATCTGAATTCATACGTTACTCCTGATATGAAGCCTCCAGTTCTTGTCACTCTGACTGTTGCTTGGTTGCCAGAACTTAATGTGACCGAAGATGGATTCATTGTAGCATATTCGTCATTTACTCGAACTTCAACTATGGTGAGATCTGCTGTTCCAGTGTTTATCACGGTGAATGATGCATTATCATCATTCCAAGCAAGACCAACGATTTTAAGCTCCTCTGTTGGTATGATCGTCCACCCTTCGTACAAAATCACGCAACAGAAGCTGTTTCCTCTGGCTGTGATAAACCTAAACTGATATGAATCACCATCTCTAAAGCCATCGGCAAAATACTTCAAACCGTGTAAAGTGATTTGTCCCGTTTGTCCTGGAATCAATGTTTCATTTCCAACCCATCCAGGACTTGAACTATTGAGTACATCGTCTACGCGAACTTCCGATATTGTTACCTCTGCTGTTCCTATGTGCATTATCATAAACGAAATAGATTGAGGTTCATCCATAGTCGGGTAACTAACAACAAGCAATTGTTCGCTGACTCTGCTTTCCAATTCGTTAACACTAGTTTCAAGTTCTGGATTTTGGGTTTCTAAGTCACTGATCTTGCTTTCCAAATCGCTGACCTTGCTTTCAAGTTCCTTTGCTCCAGCATATAACCAAGCACTAAATCCAGCTAAAACTACAATCAAACAGAAACATATCGCTAATGCAACTTTGTTTTTTCCCATTTTTGTTCACCATCAGTGGGTTTATGGAGACCACAGCCTTAAAAGTTATGAATTTCAAATCTAACTCGGAGCTAATTTCCGACAGTCATTACTATATTAAGCAAAGGCTGACCAAAGTCAAGCTATAGGTATATGAAAGGCTTTAGAAGCTGATTCCCTTCCGAGGAGATTTGCAAAGAGTAAGACGAGAAGCGCGCGTGAACCTCTATCGGAAACGCACCGTTCTATTTTTTTCGTTCAAGTTTCGAGCTGATGGCGCCAAAGATCGTCCCTGCAACACCCAACCAGGGTCCGATTAGAGCATTAAGCATTTTTCCTTCGAACTTTTCTGGATATGCGAGGGTGAAAACTATAACCAGTATAGATATGCAGAAACCTATGGCTGACATTACTGTGGCAAGTTTTATCCCAACTCTGTAGCCTAGAATATGTATGGCTCCGCCGAAGATCATCAGGGTTGCGAGTAAGATTAAGGTCAGGGGAATAACTACTGCAGCTTGGTCCACGGCTTGTGTCAATCCAATAATCGCCGAATATTTTGTGGAAAGCCAAGGCAGAAATAAGGCAGCCAACAATGTTATGCCTGCGGTAATGGACACACCACCCTGCACAAGAACATCTGTAGTCTGGTTTTTTTCTTCTCTCTCGCGCACAGCTTCACTCAACTTATCATCCTTTGAAATGTCAACGAATAACTTATACTAATAACTTACCCTCGCTTTTGAGTCTCGCGCGCCCAAATATTAGTATTAGCTTCATTTTTCAACAACTTTGTATTCTTGCTCGTTTTTCACGCCTAATCCAAGCTCAACAGCTCGGCGAATCTGAGTGTAACTCCACGGGTCGTCCTTCAAG
>JAOUJL010000041.1 GCA_029883255.1 Candidatus Bathyarchaeota archaeon
AGTAGTACTGGTGGGTTTTTCTGGTTTTTTTCAATGTGTCGCCTTCTAGCCAGAGGTTTCTCAAGGTATGTAGATAATTGGTGACCTCTAAAAGCTTAGCATTGGACAGGTTGCGGTAAGGATAAGCTCGCCGCACGACTTCAAGCATCTCATCAATTGTTGTTCGGCGTTTATCAATCAGTATTCCGACAATTTGGTGGGCTAATACGTCTAAGGCGTTTTCGTGTATCAGGAGGGGTTCCAATTGGCTCTTGTAGGCTCGGCGTATCGCGGTTAATGCTTCCATGATGTCGTCTGGAAAAGCTGTTACGATTACACCTTTGGAAGTCATGTCTAGCTTGTGGCCGCTTCTGCCTACGCGTTGGATGAGGCTGCAGACTTGGCGGGGTGAGAGATACTGGATAACGAGGTCAACGTGTCCAATGTCGATGCCCAGTTGCAGGGTGCTGGTGCAGACGATGGCTTTCAGCGCTTTGGCTTTGAACTCGTCTTCTATTAGCGTTCGTTCTGTCTTGGATAAGGAGCCGTGGTGAACTGCTATGTCTTTGGTTAGCTGGTTGAACTTGTGTCCTAGCATTTCAGCGTTTGTTCGACTGTTCACGAAGATGAGGGTTGAAGTGTGCTTGTTTACGAGGTCGAGGATTCGTCTTATTCTGGCGGCTGCTTCAGGAGCAGTGTGTAGTTTTTGGGCTAGGTCATAGTCTGGGTCGTTTGGAGTTGGATGTTCTACGGTGTAGTGGTAGCCTTTTGGCAAGGAAACTTCCACTACCCTGATATAACGGTTGGTTCCGGCAATGAATTTGGCGACTTTCTGTGGGTTTCCAACTGTGGCGGATAAGCCGACTCTTTGAAACTCTTTCTCGGTGATCTCTAATAGACGTTCCAGAGCTAAAGTGAGCTGAACGCCTCTTTTGTCTTCGGCTAGCTCATGGACCTCGTCGATGATGACGTAACGGACATGTTTAAGGTGTTGTCGCATGCGGGTGCCTGGCAAGATGGCTTGAAGAGTTTCAGGAGTGGTTACCAGCATGTTGGGCGGGCGAAGGGCTTGGCGTCGGCGAATCTTTATTTCCGTGTCTCCGTGTCGAACCTCAACTGAAAAGCCCAGATGCTTAGCCCAAAATGAAAGCCGCTTCACCATGTCTCGGTTAAGAGCTCGAAGAGGCGTAACGTAAAGAATTGAAATTCCATGCTTTTTTGGTTGCCGAATAAAATTTGAAAAAACGGGGAGCAAGACAGCCTCGGTTTTGCCGCTGCCAGTAGGCGCAATTAAAAGAACATTTTCTCCCTTTAGAATCAGGGGAATAGCCTCAACCTGAGGCAGAGTAGGCTCAGAAAACCCCAACTCAGCTAGAGCTTTTCGTACCGGCGTTTCAAGTAAACCATAAACGTTTAAACTTGGCGATTCCTTTTCTGCCATTTCCAAAACTGCCCTTTTATCTAAAAATACCTTCTTCCAATTCTTTATAAATGGCTCAGTCTTAAGCCTAGCATGCTAGTTTAGATGCTGGTTGTGGCAACGGCTACTTCAACCGCATCGTAGCCCGTGGTCTCAAGGATGAAATCGGGTCGAATGGTTGCAAAAATCTTTGGTGGCTTTCTGAAATTCACGGCAGGAAGACCTAAACCTCTCTACGCCTCATACATCGTGACTAACCGGTGTAACCTGAGATGCAGCTTTTGCGACTCCTGGAGAATGAACAAGCCTGAGCTACCGACTAGGAAGGCCTTGATTGCCATAGACGAGGTTTGCCGCTCAGGCGTTGCATTATTTGACTTCGGCGGGGGCGAGCCACTGTTGCGCAAAGACTTGCCGCTTCTAGCCAAAAGGGCGTCATCCTACGGCTGCATAGTAGGAATGGACACTAATGGCACGCTTCTAAAGAGAAATGCAGTTTCTGAGATCGCGCGCGCCTTTGACGTTGTCCTTGTATCCCTTGACGGACCCAGAGAAGTTCATGACAGATGGAGGGGGGTTCGCGGAACCTTCGACAAAGCTGTAAAAGCGATAATATTGTTGAAGGAAGGTGGAGTCAGGGTTGGAGCGAACACCATGGTGTCTCCTTGGAACATCGAAATCTTGCCAGATTTCATTGAGTGGCTCGGTAGCTTAGTCGATTTCATCATGATTCAACCTATCCACCCGTATCCTCCTCCGCCTCAAAACAGGCCTTCCCCCAAAGCAGTTCGGGAGCTTTTGAACTATTTGTTGAATCTTAAACGTAAGAACCCTGGGTTCTTACTGGTGCCTACTGACTTTGTTAAAGGGTTTAAGCTGTTTTTTGATGGTAAAGTACCGAAGATATGCCACGCTGGAGAGCTTTATGTGTCCATTGACCCGATGGGTAGGCTCCTAGCTTGCACTGCTCGATCGGACATAGTGCTCGGCAACCTCCTCGAGCATTCGACTAGCGAAATTTTAGACGAAAGGACAAAAAATCCAGATTGGCTTAAAGTCTCCTCTTGTAGGGGATGTTGGCTCGAATGCACCGCGGCAGTCTCAATATCGATGATGAAGCCGCTTCAGGAAGCGCTTCATTTAATTGGTCTTTAGAACGTCTATCAAGGACCTGCATGGCGCTTTAAACAATCGTACAGAAAATGGAACGAAAAAACAGCAGAAACTTCAGCCATAGCCCTCTAGACAGAGCCTCTCAAGTCCTTTAAAGAAGAGCATAGAAGGCAAAAGATTATCTACCATATCAACAAATTTTGAAGGATGTGTATGTGCTTTGGTCTTAGGTAAAAAGCAACGAATGTTGACCTTAGGCCTGATATCAGTTTTGTCTAGCGTATTTTTCTACGTTTTTGTTGACGCCCCTTTGTGCGAGTACGTCATCCCTGAAGAACAACTTCCAGTCTACTGGATTCCTATAAGCCTAATCATGTTTCTTTTCACCTACGGAATGACTTTAGGACCACTCTTATGGAACTTTGAGAACAAAACTCGCGAAGACTACATTGGAGTCACTCTATTGATCGCAACTCCGCTCATCCTTGTCAGTTCAGGCATCCTCGATGTGATAAGTGCATCCGTGATAGAATACCTGAGCCGAAGAGAACCCCTAAACTGGCTAAACTACGAAAACTGGTGGTGGATGGATCCCTATCCAATTAATGGATTGTCAATTCCATGGTCAATCCCATGGTTTGTTTCGCTCGTTTTAGGTCATGCACACACTTTGACAACTGATGTGCTAATCGGGTCTACCATTGGGCTAGGCACACTCGTCTTCTTATGGGTCGTTTACGCACGCTCTTAAATAACGTGAGCAAGAGAGCCAAACGTTTTCTTGGACCCCCCCTCATCCCTCATAAGGACACGGACTGGTTATCATTCAACCTGCTCTGTGAAGCCTTTCTATCTTTTACATACTGTGATTCACCTTACAGCGAACTTATTGCTCCAGATGAACACGCTTCTATGCAATAAAGGCAGCCGCTACATGCACCCACGTTAATTCTAGGGTATCCCTTTTTCAACAAAACGGCGTCATTTGGACAAACCAAAACGCAACGACCACACTTGGTACAAGCATTTCTATCCAACGATATCTTCACATCTCCAACACAATACATCGTGGGATAGTCCTTGGGAAGAATTCGTGTAATCGGATACGCGGTTTTGTAAAACAATTTGTTTATTTTTAGTTGGAAATACCTGAAAAAGCGATCTTTGAATTTTTCTTTGCTAAATAAGGGGGTGATTTTCAGTCTTAAGTTCTCTAGCTCTTCGCCCTTGACGTTTATGTTTTTGATGTTCGCTGTTCCGAGGCCCTTCATCGAAGCATATTTCAAAACGCTTATTTCGCTGGGGTTGAAGCCCATGATATACGACGCAATAGCGTCAACGGCGACTGGGTCATTTCCGGCTAAGATTAAATTTGACTCTACAGGCTTGACCATTAAAGCAGTTGCTCCAGCACTACCTACTATTCCGTCTATGACTGCCATAGTCGGTCTTATTATTGAGCAAAGATCGGCAATCGCTTTTTCTAAACCTTTGCGGTGAGTCACGTGCTTCTCGATTCCAGGCAAGACACCCTTCATGTTTTTTAGACTTAGACTTACTTTTACAATTTCGTGCATCTTGAGCTTGGCAACGCTTATGATTTTGTCACATGTTAGAGCTGTCTTGGCTATTCTTACTGTCTCCAAGATGAGGGGGTTGGGAACAGAGACTTCGGCGATTTCATCTTCATTTAAATCCACCACATCTATACCGTATTTGGTTCCAAGCTCGTATACGCCAAGTTTCTCGAAAACCTTGCTTGTGCTCAGGGGATAAATTGATCCCTCACCTATTATAGGGCTTCCGCCAGCTTCTAAGACGAGCTTAATTAGTCCATCCACAATCTTTAGGTTCGTTGTAACTCCACTACTTGAAAGTTTATCTGCGCAAAAATTTGGCTTGATAAGTACCTTGTTGCCTTTATTCACGTATCTTCCTACTCCGCCTATGAGACCGATTGCTTTGAGTATAGCTTCTTCAATTTGTGCGTGGTCTTTTTCTACTTCGACTAGAGAGACAACAGATTTGAGATCAGAAGCATCGGGCGATGAGTCTCCTAGCACAGTTCTACACCATTTTCATGGCAATTTCACCTATTTGGAATAAGTCTCGGAAATTTGAGTCGAGTCTAAAGCTCTTTGTTAACCACATTATTGCTGAAGGATCCGACCACGCTTGATCGTAACACTCCGTACACGAATAAAATTTCGGAAAATTGCTGTAGCATTTCTGTAGGTCTTTGACATGGCACATCTTTCTTAGGAAAAGGCATGGATACACCCATCCATCCCAATCTAAGTAAATCATGCTTTCACCTGCACAGCAAGGGAAAAGACGCCTTTCATCCCTCAAGTACTCAATGGCACCCCTAAGACCGAGAAGGGTATTGAAGACGGGATAGTTCTCTTTTTTTAGGCGTATTGCCAATTCTAATGTCTTCTGTAGCCAATCTCTTGAAGGTAGGTTCCAGTTGTCGGCGTGAAGAGATCCGCCCGATCCGGGATAGGACAGCACCAAAGTCGCGTCAAAATTTTGAGCAATGTCAATTAGCTTTACTATGTCTTGGTCCCCTAAGAGAAGGGTACTAAAATCCACGCGTAAACCCATGCGCCTGCACAAGTTAGCGCCATTGAGAACCTTTCTGAACAAGTGCGGGTGTCCTCGAACTTTATCGTGTTTCTCGTCAGGGTAGTCCAGTGAGATCGTTATTAGATCTGCTTTGGAAATAGATGCAACTTCTTGGCTCAGTAGGGATCCGTTTGTGTTTACTTGGACGATGAAACCTTTTTCATGCGCGTAATCGATGACTTCTTTGATGTAAGGATACAGTAGAGGCTCTCCCCCTGTTATGCTCAAGATGTAGCAACCAATAGCATCTAGGGCGTCAACGGTTTGAAGAGCTTCTTCCGGCGAGGGCTCTATTGTCGGTTTTCTCCACACCTTGCAAAACTTGCATTTGCAGTCGCAACGTGTTGTGATAGCCCACATTGCAATGGAAGGCCCTGTTCTACCTGACTTAAATGTTATTAACGCGTATTTCCGCCATTTAGTTAGACGAAGTTTCAAAAGCGAAAAAAACAACAAAGCTGCGGATGACATAACTGAAAGAGCAGAACTCATTTCAAGCTTACACCTGATAAAATGAAGTGCAATAAGGTGATATTTAACGATGCGTGCGTTTTCTGCGCACCATAAGCCGGTTATAGCGTTTACTTGCGATGATTTGTCTTTTAAGACCACAATATCTGTGCTGAAGAGATTCCTAAGAATTGTTGACAAATATGACATGAATGTCACGTTTTTTGCCGTACCTGAAAGTACTGCTGGTGTAAGGTTTCAGGGTCCTATTGTGAGAATTATTAAGGATGCCTGTAGTTGCGGTCATGAGGTGGGGCTTCACGGTTTGCATCATGTGCCCTTTGAAATGGGTGTTCGCTTTGGTCCTTTCGATTTAGGCTACGCATTAATAAATGAGAGAGTTTCAAGGGGGCTTAGGATTCTAAGAGAGGATTTGGAGCTGACGTGTTTGGGATTTAGAGCGCCTTACTATCAGTACAGCAAGACGTTGCTAAGGGTTCTTAACGACCTCGGTTTTCTGTATGACTCCTCTGAAATATCAATGATGGATCTTGTATTTTCCTACTTTCCCCCATTGAGGGCTTTTTTAGTTTCTCTTAGTCGGAAATTCTTGAGAGCCACTGGATCTAAGCCATACCACCCTTTAGGTTTAAGATTGCTGGAAATACCAGTTACGCGAGAGTATACATGGCATAATCTAAAACTTGAAGTTAAACCGTTGATTGCTGTTTTCAAGAGAGACGTTTCTCACATGGATGCAAGCATATTGGTTGTCAATTCCCACCTCGGAAGCCTGTCTGTCTGGGGTTTAGAGATTCTAAAACAGTTTTTTCAGCATGTTAAGGACGCTGGTCTAAGTATACTGACTTTAGGCGAAATAGCTAGTCGAAAAGCATAAATTCTCTTCGCAGGCAGTCTCATTTGCGAAAAATCGTGATAAAACCTAAGGGGAAAAGACCGCTAGGGGTGACAATCCTTGCCATTCTCAATATGTTAAGAGGAGGCACTTGCATATTCTTCTCCTTAATCTCATTTTCGTTTGGCCGCATCATTTTATTACCATCTTATATTACTCCAACCATGGTATTATCGATAGGAATAATTGCTTTCGTTGCTGGACGGGGCTTTTTACATGGAAGCGAATGGGCCTGGATTCCAGGCGTTATCATTGAGATCATTGGCATCGTTCTTTTCATAATATTGTTCAACTTCCCCTCTAACCTCATTTCTGCGGTCGTCGTCGCCGTCTGTGCATATGATCTTTACTATCTCTTCGGGCCAAACGCTAAGTCTTGGTTTGGCAAGGCTTAAGAAACTTGCCACATGGAAGTTGTGGAAGTATACCCTTATTTTAAAAGGATGCAAGAGAAAAGAAACTGTGGTTTAAGACGAGAGGAGAAGGCTGTCTTTGGAATCATTGAATCTTTTGATACGAGTCGCTTTTTCACTCTTTGTAATGGTTTTCATAGTTCTTCACTACACTAGTATATGCCTCTTTAGTTCCCCTCGTAAGAGCTCACATTCTGGTCATGTTAAAAACGTTCAATGGAAAGTTTCCGTTATCATCCCTGCCCACAACGAGGAAGATCTGATAGAAGGCCTGATCCTCAGGCTTAGAGGATCAAGTTATCCCATTCATGAAATTATTGTGGTCGACGACGGCTCTACAGATTCAACGTATGAAGTTGCTAGAAATATGAGTGTGAACGTACTGCGAAACAAAGAAAGGCTCGGAAAGCCAGCCGCGTCAAATGCAGCGGTAAGAGAGGCAAAAGGAGACATTGTTGTCATTTTTGATGCAGACACTTTGCCAGATAAGGATTGTGTTGGACATTTAGTAAAGCACTTTGAGTTAGAAGATGTAGGCGCTGTCGTGGGATGCGCTAAGGTTTTAGAGAATGGCTTTATTAGTAAGCTCGTTGGGCTAGAATTCAACCTGTGTTTTTACTTAATCGAACCGTTTTCAGATAAGTTTAACTTCTTTCCGATCGTTCACGGAGCAAATTTCGCCATTAAGCGTGAACTGGCGCATTTTCGTGAAGACGCACTAACAGAAGACTTTGATTTAACGGTAAATCTTACGAAGAAAGGGTACAAGATTAGGTTTCAACCAGAGGCTGTAAATTATGTTTCAGCGCCGTCCTCGTTTTTTCTTCTGGTAAGGCAAAGAGAAAGATGGTTAGAGGGGATTCTTGAAACTTGCGTGTGGAATCGCGGCTTCTGGAAAAAAGTTTTTCCACGCCTTGGCTTTTTAGGATTGTTCTTAAAGGCATTAGAATACGTGATACCCCTGGTTTGGGCTTCAAGCTTCTCTCTCTTCTGCATTTCTCTTCTCCTTAACGATTTCTTTTTACTGTTAACGGCGCTTGCCTCTGTTATGACTTGTACATTAACTATGTTTTACGCACAATTTCGCTCTAAGGACAAGATGACCTGTCTTCTCTGTGTACCGTTTCTTAGCTATTTTTATAACTTGTTTGTTGCGTGGCTTTTCCTCAAGTCACTAGTCCTCAGGGTTTTTAGCAGAAAACTGGTTACTGCGGGGAAGGAGTGATTTTTAGAAAGCTGAGAGTGAAAAGTAGCAAAATGTACAGAGAAGCAATAAAAGCACACATAATTAATCCTTTTCTAACCCTTTCAGGTTTGACCGCGGAGTACATTATGGATGCCGCAATTAAGGGTATGATGTATATTGCGAGTGGGTCGTAGACCACGTCACGCCAAACAATTGCAACGCCCAACACTAAGCATAAAGCACCCATCTTCAATGCTTTGCTGATTCCCAGAACAACAACGGTCGTTCTTAACTCCGCACCTTTATCAGCTGCGTAATCTATGGCGGAAACCATGATGCACACGGAAACCGAAATGAGGGAGATGCCTAAAATATAGTAAAGCGGGATCTCGCACACTGGCATTCTCATAGACCATCCGCCACAAAACGGTATGATAAAAAATCCCAGAATGTTTGAAATTAGGTCCCATGGAGCTCTCGCCTTAAACCTGGGCCAATACGAATAAGAGACGGATAAAGTGATACTTGCCGACGCGAGGGTCAGAAAGAAAACCGAAACTGAAGAGCTTAGGAGAATAGCTGCAAGAGCTGAAGTAAAGTTCAAAACTTTTAGCATAGAGCTGAGGGATGGTTTGATCAGCACCGGGTTTGTGTACCCGAACCTGCTACTTCTGTCTAATCTATCCGTGTCTTTAGCGTCAATGAGAGAATTAAGGGAAAAACTCATGACAGAAACTAATATGATGACTGCAATTCCTACGATCGTTTCGTAGTTAACAATTATGACGTAGTCTATCCACATAATACCCATAAGGAAGCTACCTATAGGAATCAGCAGGAGAGGCGGTCGAAGAATATTCAAAACAAGACCCAAACGTCCCATAACGCCTTTGCACCACACGCGTGTAGTTTAGTTAGGAATATGTAGTTTACGAATAGGAATAGCGCCACACTGAAGAACTTGCCATGCTTTCTAAAAGTCTCGATATCGTCGATTTCTTGTTTTTCTGCGTTGGATCTTTCACTATGTAGGCACGCAAAACTATACGGCTGATAACTTTGTAAAATATATTTTGAGGCACATTGAAACAGTTTATGGGAAGATAAATGTTTAGGGCGGTTATCTTTGATTGGGACGGGACTCTAGCTGACACGAAGAAAGCTGTTGTAGAGTCCTTCAAAACGGTCTTAACGGAAATCGGTTGTATAGTTAACGATGAGTTTTTAGAAAGACGAATTGGCACTGGTACAAGAAAGATGTTGGAGGACGCTCTGGACGAATGCAATATCACCTTTAACCATGCAATGCTGGAGGAGCTTGCTGGAAAGAAGGTTAGGCTTCAAACAGAACTTTCCAAACATGTAACTCTTTTCGAAGGAGCCACAGACCTGCTAGACGCTCTGTATGGTAGAGTAAAAATCGCTTTGGCAACCATGAGCAGCAGACCAGTCATTGACAAGCTACTCACAGAAAAACAAATCAAAAAATACTTCAACGCCGTAGTTACAGCAGACGAAATCTCTAAACCAAAACCCGACCCAGAAATCTTCCTACTAGCAGCAACAAAACTAAACCTCCCACCGCAACACTGCGTAGTCCTAGAAGACTCGATATTCGGAGTAGAAGCCGCTAAGGCAGCAAAAATGAAATGCGTAGCCATCCCCTCAGGAGCCTACACCAAAAAAGAACTCAAAAAACAAAAACCAAACCTACTAATAGACAGCCTCACCCAAACCCAGACTATACTAAACTACATCCTCCAAACCCAACCCTAGAGCATGATCAAAAAAGACACTTATATATGTAAGGGGAGCCTAGACCCCCTATACCCGTCTCTGTCTCTCTAGAACCCCCTAAGCGACCGACCCTCAACACACAAAAAACATAAACCACCAAACTTTAAATCACCAAACCACAACTAACAGTAAAGGAGGTTCACAACCCTTGTTCAAAGCAAAAATAACAGACGCAAAACAA
>JAOUJL010000276.1 GCA_029883255.1 Candidatus Bathyarchaeota archaeon
ATCTTGAAGACACCCTAGCCGGCGCACCATTATACGTAGTTCCATCCGAAAACCAACTTGAAAAATACGTCAAAACTGTTTCTGAAGAGATAGAAAAAATCAGAATTGCCACCGAGATAGAAGGCATTGTGCTAAAAACTGACACGTTAGGTTCTCTTGAGGCAATTGCCGATAGTCTGAGACGAAACAATATTCCAATACGATTGGCAGACGTTGGCGATGTTTCTAAACGAGATGTTATGGAGGCAGTCGTGGTTAAGGAACACGAACCACTTCACGGAGTTATCATAGCCTTTAACGTAAAGACACTGCCAGACGCGGAAGAAGAAGCAAGAAACCGAAGAGTTCCGATATTCCAGAGCAACATCATTTATCATTTGATCGACGATTACACTAAATGGATGAGAAGCAAGAGAGAAGCACGTCTTCAAGAAGAATTCGACAGACTGATCAAGCCAGGTAAAATAAAACTTCTCCCCGGCTATGTGTTTAGGCGGGCCAAGCCCGCTGTAGTAGGAATAAAGGTTTTAGCTGGCCAGATCAAACCGAAATATACGCTTGCCAGAGAAGACGGAAGTAATATCGGCGAAATAATTCAAATTCAAGATCGTGGACAAGCTATCTCAGAAGCCAAAACTGGAATGCAAGTAGCTATCTCACTAAACAAACCCACTGTGGGAAGACACATCTACGAGAAGGATATACTTTACGTTAAAGTTCCGGAAGAACACGCGAAAACGTTGCTAACAAAGTTCCAAGATCGCTTATCCCCAGAAGGACTTGAAGTTCTGAACGAGTTTGTCGATATGATGAGAAGCAAATCTCCTTTTTGGGCAGCCTAAACGTCTAGTGAGATAAACAGACTTTGTCTAGGCAGTTTCTCGAGCAACCGTTAATATCTTGATGTAGTCAGCAGTGTCAGCGCAGCCGTCTGCTACCTCTTCCATGGACTCCAACAGATCTTTGAGTATCATCAATGCAGCAGGATTGACATTTCTGCCATGTTTAAGGAGTAAACTCTTAGTTTCTAAATATTTGTCGTCAGCTTTTTTCTCTATTTGGTCAACCTTTTGTGAAAGAGCTCTGGCTTCATGCGGAGCGCTCCCCAATTTTTCAAGGCTTTTTCGTAAGGTAGAGGCGCAATCCACTAGGTTGCCAGCCATGTCAACATACATGCCCCAAACCTCTTCAGGCACCTCAGCCTCAATTAGGACCAAAACGCTCCTTGAAGAATCCTTCACATGATCTGCCATCACATCAAGTCTCTTGACCAAATGCATGATATCTTCACGATCATTAGATGGTAGACTTCCCCTCGTCAACTCCTCGAACACTGATCTTCTAAGGTTGTCAATTTCCTCCTCTATAGGGAAGAGCCGTTCTACACATTTCTTCGCTTTTTCTTTGTTCTTCTTCGAGGCTGCAATGATAGATTTCTCAAGTTCAGTGACAGTGTCGATAGCAAGCGTCATCTGCCGATACGCAAGATCCAAAACCTTAGACTTACGGCGCTTCACAAACCATTGTTCCATCTAACCTGCCTCCTCAAGGAAACATCTATATGTAAAGCGGAAACGCCTTAAAAAACATCTTATTGTTACCATTAGAAAAGGTATAAAAAACATTTGCAGACGCTATTTTCCAGAATCAAGAATGTGCACAAACTGTTGGTGTATGTGGAAACTTAAGTGATTTAACGTTCATAGAGTTTATTAAGTCTTGTGACGCAAGATTCTCCTGAATGTGCATTCGCCCTTAGCAAACGCGTCCCTAAAAAGAATGAGATCGGCGAGAGTGAACGCTAAATGGTACATGAAGCAAAGGCAGTGAAAGAAAAAAAGCCTTCTGTGTTTCGAGAAGTTTATCCCATAAATGAGCCCTACGTCTACGCTGCAATTGTTCGGCAGCCCAATACGCAGAAGATGTTGTATGAAGTAATTGAGCCTACGCTTCTTGAAGAAGAAGAGACCCAGCTCAAAGAGATTAAAGCTCTTCTGATGGAGGAGATAACTGTCAATTTTAAAGACCTTGAAACGAGAGAAAGGGCTGAAGAGTATCTGAAACACAAAGTTCGAGAAGTCATAAAGGGCTATCACTTAAAGATTGCTGAGGAAGCTATCGACAAGTTCATGTATTACATCGTACGTGACTTCATTGGCTACGGAAAAATCGACCCTGTCATGAAAGACCATCTGATCGAAGATATTTCTGCTGACGGCGTCAACATTCCCATATACATTTGGCACAGAGAATACGAGTCTTTGCCTACTAACATCATATACAAGAACGTTAACGAACTGAACTCGTTCATAATCCGGCTAGCTTACCTCGCCAAAAAAAATGTTTCTATCGCAAGTCCAATGCTCGATGCCTCCTTGCCAGATGGGAGTCGTATCCAACTCACTTATGGAGCTGAAGTCACTAGAAGAGGCTCAACATTTACGATTCGTCGGTTTCGCGCGAATCCACTCACCATTTCAGATCTGATTTCCTTCAACACTATTTCATC
>JAOUJL010000042.1 GCA_029883255.1 Candidatus Bathyarchaeota archaeon
ATATCGGTGACCACTCTATATTTGGATCGCTGAGTGCCAGTGAAGGCAAGAACTGGATCGGTAACAATGTTCTCATACACAGTCAATGTCACCTAACTACGGGAATCATTATTGAAGATTGGGTGTTCATTGCCCCTCTCTTCGTTGGCGCTAATGACCCAGACTTGCTACATGGGAGAAGACGTATGCAGAAATTTGTGCCCAAAGCCCCTCACATCAAGTTTGGAAGTGCAATAGCTGTGAACGTTAGTGTTCTTCCTGGAGTAGTCATAGGCAGAGAGTGTTTAATAGGAGCATCCAGCCTCGTAATTAAGGATGTGCCTGATTTCTCTGTTGCCTATGGTGTACCTGCTAGGGTTGCAAAGAGTGTCGAAGAAAAATGGAAATTGCCCGAAGAGTTGTATCAAGAATTTAGAAGAAGAGTCACTGAAAAAGACTTGGAGAAGCTAACGAGTCGACTTCTCAGCAATTATGAATGACAGGAATATTCCCGCTAGGAAAACGTAGCCGATTAGGGGAGAATTTATGAAGCAAAAATCTCCAGGTTTAAGATCAAGCTGGTTACGGTTACAATGAAGATCATGTTTATATGGTTCAGCAGGCTGTGTTGTTTTTCTGGTTTAGGTGGTTTCATGAGGGTTAGCGTTGGTTGACTCAATAGTTTTAGTCGTTGGTTTGGGTGAAATAGGGCATTCTTTGTATGAGTTACTTAAGGAAAATCGGAAGTTTGAGGTCTACGGTTGGGATGTTGACAAGGAAAAGATGCAAGATATTCAGCAGGATGATTTGCCAAAAGAGGTTGGCATCTTACACATTTGTTTTCGTTGTAGCGGGCAGAAAGAGTTTGTCAACACAATAGCGGATTATGTAAGACGATTTAGGCCTGGATTGATAATTATTAATAGCACTGTTCCACCTGGAACTACGGAGAAGGTATATGCGCTTTTGAGAGGTCACGTGGTTCATTCGCCTGTCCGCGGGATGCATAAGACTAGGGAAGGAATGAAAAGGTATCTGCTACTTTTGACGAAGTATATAGGTGGAGTAGATGAGAAATCAGCAGAGTTGGCTCGTAGGCATTTTGAAGAACTGGGATTGAAAACGAAGGTTTTGAGAGGCCCGGTGGAGACAGAGTTGGCTAAGTTGTTTGAGACAACTTATCGTGCATGGATGATTGCTTGTTTCCAAGAGATGCATAGAATCTCGAGAAGGTTTGGAGCAGATTTTGATCAGGTGACGGATTTTTTGGAGGACGATCATAGAGTGCGGTTTGATAGGCCGATCCATTTTCCAGGGGTAATTGGTGGACACTGTTTGATTCCGAATGTTGAATTGCTTTTGGAAAGCTATGATTCTGAGTTTGCCAGGTTGATTTTGAGGTCGAATGAGAAGAGGAAGGAGGAGATCAAGGACCCTGGAATAGTTGAGGAAGTAGGTAAGATAGAAGAGAGGGTCAAAGCTTTAGAGAGAGAACTTCTCAAGGTGAGATTTGAATCCATTCCTAGAACTTAGACAAAACAGATCACTACCGATGCGCTCGCGACACGTCCCTCTTAGGAAAAATTAAATTGAATCTCAACGTACATAGCGTTAATTACGTCGTCACAGGTTCATCGTACAGTTAAAATCGTGGGAGATGGCGGTGGAATGAGAGTAGTTGTGACGGGTGCAAATGGTTTCATAGGATTACACACGGTTAGAGAATTACTCAACGCTGGTTACGATGTGATAGCCGTCGACATCGTCACCTCTAACTTAAGAACACTTTTTCATGGGAACGAGCACTGTAAAATACACATTGCAAACATATTGGATGAAAATTTGGAAAGTCTTATCAAAGAAGGAGACAAAGTCTTACATTTGGCGGCAATCCCTAGATTCGACGAAGCAAGAGAAAACCCTCAAAAAGCGGTTAGAGTGAACGTTGAAGGAACCCTCAACGTACTCCAAATCTGCGTCCAGAAAAAGGCTGAACGATTAGTTCATGGTTCCACAGGTTCCGTTTATGGTCGAAGTGTTCCGATTCCCATCCGTGAAGATGCCGCTAGAGAACCGGATAGCGTTTATGGTTTGACTAAAAAGCAGGCGGAAGATTGGATCATTTTTTACGGTAACAGGTTGCCTTACGTTATTTTGCGGTACGGGTATGTTTACGGGAAAGGCAAAGATTGGGGTGCCATTGGGGCGTTTTTGAAGTGCCTCAAAGAAGGAAAAAGACCCGTCATTTTCGGAGGCAAACAAACAAACGATTTCATTCACGTCAAAGATATTGTGCAAGCGAATCTACTGGCTCTAGAAACTTCGTACATACGTAACACATTCAACATTGGTTCGTCTAGGGCAACCAGCATAAAAGATGTATGTGAACTGTGCATCAGAGCTATGAAAAGCGATTTGACGATGGAAGTTAAACCGGCCCGAGCATTCGATTTCCCAGTATTCGTTTATGACATCTCCAAAGCACAAACGCTTCTGGGGTTTGAACCTAAATGGAATTTATTTGACGGCATTGAAGATATCCTGAAGTGAGAGTGAAAACCGTATTGAGGCGAACAATACAGATAGCAAAGCCGGTTCTCGGAAGGGAAGAGCTGGAAGCCGTAAGAAAAGTTTTTGAGTCAGGGATGCTAGTCCAAGGAGAAAAAGTTAAGCTCTTTGAGGAGAAGTTCGCAGAGTATATCGGCGTGCAACATGCTGTGGCTGTGGCAAACGGAACCGTGGCCTTGGATGTGGCTCTGAAGACTCTTGGGCTGGGTTCCGGAGATGAGGTGGTGACCTCCGCTTTCTCTTTCATAGCCTCCAGCAACTGCGTGTTATATCAAGGAGCAAAACCTGTCTTCGCCGACATAGACCGAAGAAGTTTCAATGTCGATCCTCTAGATGTTGCCGAAAAAATTACTGCGAAGACAAGGGCCATAATACCTGTGCACTTGTTCGGTCAGCCTGCAGATATGGATGGGTTTAACGAAATCGCAAAAGATAAAGGGATTGCCCTAGTGGAGGACGCTGCTCAATCTCATGGGGCGGAGTACAGGGGAAAAAAGACTGGAGGTCTGGGCGATGTTGGGTGCTTCAGCTTCTACGCCACAAAAAACATGACAACATGCGAAGGAGGGATGATTACTACAAACGATAGCAAACTTGCCAGGAGGGTCCGTTTACTTAGAGACCATGGCCAGACTGAAAAATATCAGCACATCATTCTCGGATACAACTATCGTATGACTGAGGTCTCGGCTGCTGTGGGGCTGGTGCAACTCAGGAAGCTTGATAGATTAAACAAGAGAAGAAATGAGAACGCAAGTCTCTTAACTAAAGGAATTGAGAAAATCGCTGGTCTAACGCCGCCCCACACGAACCATGATGTCAGACACGTTTTTTATCAATACGTAATAAGAGTGGAGGAAGATTATCCCATGGAAAGGAACAAACTTGCTGAACATCTAATGGAGGAAGGCATAGGTGTTGCTGTGCATTACCCTACCCCCGTCTACAAGCAGCCTCTATACAAGGAGCTAGGCTACGAAAAAACGATCTGCCCCATTGCTGAGGAGGCTTGTAAGCGTATTCTAAGCCTACCCGTTCACCCATCAGTCACTGGTAAAGACATTAAATACATGTTAAATGTTTTGAAAGACATTTCGTAGTCGTGGCAATTCGAAGTTAAATGGCGATTCCATGGTCTTTAGGATTTAGTCAATAGAGGGATGAAATCCTAGATTGGGCAGCAGATAAATGGTTGAACAAGCTGTACACAGTCTAGGGGCTTCGCGTGCGCGGGGAGAGTCTTGAGTCATAAGAGTCTATAATTGCTTTTTCAACCAGATTCTTGGTCAGATCGGGGCCTAGATTGTTTCCACATTTTATTCAGAATGGTGTGGATCAGGAAAGGCATTCTCCTAGTTTCGCTAAATTTTATCATGAACAAAAGAAAGAATTTTTAGTAGGGTAGACGTTGTAGATGTCAACCAAGATTTACGATAAAATGTGAATCGATGAAACTGAGAGAATATCTATGAGGAAAAAGGTGGCGTCAATTGTTGGGGTGAGGCCTAACTTTGTTAAATTGGCAGCTTTGAGTGACCTTTTAGACAAAAACTATGAGCACATAGTACTACACACAGGACAGCACTATGACTTCGAGTTATCTGCGGCTTTTTTCAAGTGTCTAAAGCTTCCTGCTCCAAATTATAATCTTGAGGTAGGAACCGGGACGCATGGTTATCAAGTGGGTGAGATGATCAGACGAACAGAAAATGTCTTACTAAAGGAAAAACCGGAATTAGCAATAGTCTACGGAGATGCCAATTCGACTCTTGCTGGAGCTTTGGCTGCTGTCAAACTTCACGTCAAAGTTGCACATGTTGAAGCCGGATATCGAAGCTATGATAAAAGTATGCCAGAGGAAATAAACAGATTGTTAACAGATCACGCGTCAGATCTTTTGTTTGCACCAACAAAAACTACGGTGCGTAACCTTACGAGAGAAAATGTTCAGGGAAATGTGCATTTAACAGGGGATGTTATGGTTGATGTGCTACTTACCTATAGAGATGTTGCAGAGCGCGAATCAAAAATTCTTGATGTGCTTGGCGTTTGTGCCAAAAAGTATGTTCTTGTTACGTTTCATCGAGAGAATAATACGGAAAATAGAGAAAGAACTGTTCGAATAGTTCAAGCTCTTAAAAGTCTATTGGATGAGTTCACTTTAGTTTTTCCTATGCACCCAAGGACCAAAAGGGCTTTGGAGAATTTCGGACTATTTGATGAGTTGGCTGACTCGGATGATATGCTCATAACTTCACCGTTAAATTACTTGGATTTCGTGAAGCTTGAGAAGAATGCGGAGAAAATCATAACGGATTCGGGCGGGGTTCAAAAGGAAGCGTATGTTTTTGGCGTCCCTTGTATAACCCTTCGAGATAGGACCGGGTTAATAGAAACAGTGGAGGAAGGCTGGAATCGATTGGTTGATGTGGACGTTCGAAAAGTCATTGAAAGTGTGAGAACTTTTGATCCGAGAAGTGATTCTCCTAGGGAGTCATTAGGAAAAGGGGACGCGGCGATAAAAATCAACAATCTGATTGCGTCTTATCTGAGAAGCTTCTAGTAGCCTTTTCAAATATTTGCGCTAACCGCTGGGTCAGAAATCTTCGGTTGTACTTAGTGAGGTCGCTAGTCATTTTGGTGAGTTTGCCTTGTTTCCACTTTTCATAGAATTCGAATATTTTCTGTTTAATGAGCTGTACACTATCTGGAGCGACGACTGTTCCTGCTTTCAGCGATTTTATTATGTTAGCTGCTGCACCCTTTTCTGGAGCAATGGCGAGTATTGGTCTTTGACAGGCAAGGTACTCAAATAATTTTCCTGTCAATATTCCCTCTGCTTGTAGACCCTTCGCTGTGATTAGTAGGAGCAAGGCGTGTGAATTTAGCATAAGTTCTAAGCATTCTGTGTGAGAGATATACCAAATGAGTTTTACAGCATCTTCTAGTCTAAAATTTTTAACGAGGAGCGGGGTCTCCTTACCATACTTGCCGACAAAAATTATCTCCAGGTTTTCTCTCAGGTCAGGCTTTTCCTCGGTTAATTCTTTTAATGCGAGTAGAAATGGTCTTGCTGTACGTACACCGTAAAGAGAACCGGCATGCGTTACTCTAAATTTACTGGTGGGCGGTTCGTGTATCTTTAAATTTTTAAAGTCGTCTGGGTCGAATCCATTTGTTATGACGTCAATTTTTGACTTTATAAAGGGATATTTTTTTATCAAGCTGTGTTTTATTGAGTCGCCTGCCCCAATGATGTAGTCAGCGTGGGTTACGATTGTTTCTTCCATTTTTTTCTCGATTTTTTCATGGAGTTTTGTTGGATATTCTGTGAATGGGTTATCTGTCCATGGGTCTCTGAAATCTAATACTAGAGGTTTCCCTGTCTTTCTCTTTAGCAGATACCCGATTAAGAAAGTGGTGAAGGGTGGACCAGTTACACAGATTGTATCGATTTCCTCTTTTTCGATTATTTTTGCGCCAGCTTGAAATGCGAAGGGTAACCATCCGATGTTTACGTCAGGCATGTAAAACCATTTGAGGTCTATGTTCAGTAGTCGCGGAGCGCGCATCGCTCTATGTTCAAAGGAGAGGACTCTGAAAACTTTTGCTTCTGGCGGTATTTCTCTGAGCAGCGTTGGGTCTGTAGTAACATACATTGGGTTTTTAACGGTTAAGACGTAAGGTTGGAAGCCGAATTCGGGGAGATATTTAGTGAACTTCAGAGTCCTAAAGACTCCGCCATCGCCAAACGGAGGATAATGGTAAGCTATCATAAGCACTTTTTTCATTGACGGTTCACGTGCCATTTTAAATGTTGCGGAATATATGTAGTTTGCGAGACTGAAGAAAATGCTGAAATAATGTACGCGCCCAGGATCTTGGCTTCGTCCATGTCAGCAACGATTCGAATCCTTCTTCCGTAAGAATGTGCACACTCAATATGAAGGAGTTGTGCAAACGGTTGGTTCCGTATGATACAAGAAGTTTTGGAGATTATCCGAAATTGTTGAGGAAATGATTCATAAATTCACAATAGAAACTACTTTGCAAGCGTGCGCATGCATGTTTTTGCTTAGAAAGTGCATAGTAATTGTTGATGGGTGTACGACAGCTTATGTTTAAGAGATACACCATAAAGGATACACTTTTGTGGGCTTTGCTGTTCCTATTAGGTCGCCTTGGGGTTGTGTTTAATATTTTCATAAGAGTCGCCAGAATTAGGACTGCTTCTTCCCAACTTCAAGGATAGTGTAATGCCCAATTAGGTGTTTTGAGAAGAATTTTTCAAAGGCCTTTTCAATTTTTGAGAGAAAAATGTTGTACACTATTTTTGGCTTGGTATACAGCTGCTGTGCGGTTACAACATCCAGAATTTCTAACTTATGCATTCTAAACAGCTTGAATAAATTTGAAGTTTCTTCGAAGTGTGGCGTCACCTTAAACTTTGCATACTCTCTCAAATGGTCAGGACTTTGGTAAGGTTTTTCAGAAATCCTCTTTGCTTTATAAGCAAACCACAGAATTATTGTTTGCGGAAGACTAAGAGACGGAATTGAAATTACGGCTTTTCCTCCCCTAGTTAAAACTCTGCCAATTTCAGAAATCATTTCCTCAGGATTTACAAGGTGTTCCAATACTTCTGTACAAATAATCAGATCAAAGGATTCATCCCTGAATGGGGCACCTGAACCGCTTGCACATATCAAACTAGCACCGGGTAGATCTTGTGAAACCTTCTTGAGAACACTGATATTGATGTCCATCCCAATGTAATTGCTAAAATATTTTTGAAAAGTGTATGGGTTTTCGCCGCATCCTATGTCCAGAGCAAGGCCCCCACGAGGACTATTTTTAGCCATGGATAACGTTGCACTGTAATAGGGTTTCTCAACGTTCTTCCCGATGTTTGGCATTGGCATCACATATCTCGCATATCTACATCAGCATCACGCATACCGGAACATAAATATGACTAACGTTCCCCCTTCTCCTGACTTTTTCAACCTCATTCCAAACACGTTCATCTTTAATTTCTTCTTCTCTCTTTTCATTAGATTCCAAAATTGGCCTTAAAAATCCTCAATCATAACTCTTCAAAAGTAACTCGACTTTTTGGAATTAGGCAATGTTCACCAATCACGCCTGGACAAATTACAGGCCTGTCAAGTAAAACACGTTGGGTATGTGTACGCGTGTCTTCTAATACGTGACCCCGCGCGTGAATAGATATGTTAAAATGATAGAAAAAAAGAAGGAGAGAAAACTATGTTTTGTTGGTCAGGATTATTATTGCGGAATCTTGCGCGCGCGCATAACACCTAACATCTCTTATATACTTCTCAACGAAAATCGATAACGAAGCCTCATTAAGCGGTAAGCGTGGATTGCATGACAAAGAGTGAGATTCGGCTTAGATACTCTGGATTAATCGTATTTGCATCTAAGCTTCTAAGCGTTGCAACTGGAATTGCCTTCGTTCTCATGATCACTAGAACCGTCTCCGAAGTGGAGTTTGGAATCTGGGGAAACATCAGCGACGTTTCCAGCTACTTCGTCCTACTCGCCGCCGTCCTCCCCTTCTGGACAACCCGCTTCGTAGCTAGAAACTATGCTGGATCAGCTAGGACAGGGCTTGTTGCCAACATATTCATATCCGTAGCATCAGCCTCCATCTATCTCGCATTACTCCCAATAATTCTATTAGCCTTACAAATCGGCGCCGCCTACACAATTCTATACACCGTCATATCAATCGAAATACTTGAACTATACACTATATCCGCACTAGAAGCAGTCTTACTCGCCAAGCAGCCACAAGCCATAGGATATGGCCTACTCATATACGAAGTGTGCAAGGTAATTCTCGGCTTAATATTAATAATACAACTCAGACTAGGCTTGCTGGGAGCAATTTACAGCATGATCAGCTCATACGTTATCCAAATCGTATTCTACACGAAACTCACCGCCAAAGAACTCAAGGAAAGCGTCAAATGGACCTACCTAAGAGAGTGGCTTAAAGCATCCCTAATCAACATCTACAACATAGTTGGCAACAATATCGCCACATTTACGTTAATCTTCCTATTCATTTACGGAGAGTCAGCGCGATCTTATTATGGAGCAGCCGTCACCATAGCCAGCGTCGTAGCCTATTCAACTTTTCTGGCATACGCCCTATACCCCAAACTGCTTTCTGAAAGCAACACCAAAGACGTATCAACCTCGCTTAAAATCGTCCTAATGTTCGCTATACCAATGACCACGGGAGCCATGGTCCTGTCCGACTCTTACCTGACGATATTAGGGTTGGTCTATCGCGACGCAATACCTGTTCTCCTCCTCTTGGCAATAAGTGCTCTATGCTCAAGCCTATCACAAGTCTTCAACACGGTTGTGATGGGAACCGAAAGACTTGACGCTAAAGCAAAGATCCCGTTCAGGGAGCTCACAAAAAGCCGAATATTTCAAATTTTCACTCTACCCTACATTCAATCAGCAATAACCCTGCCGACAACGTTTTTCGCCCTTTTCTACGTCGCAAAAACCCAGTTAGAGGCGGCTACATACCTCGCCCTGATCAGTCTGGTCGTTGGCGTAGCCATGCTTGTATGCAGATACATTATTGCACGCAAATGCCTAACCTTCAACTTCCCATGGAAAAACGTCGCCAAGTATATAATCGCCTCAGCAGTTATGGCAGCCCCACTTTTAGCAATTCCACACCCAACAAGACTATTGCTGACTTTAGGCTTCACCTTTCTAGGAGGAATCATCTACTTTGGCATACTAGCTACAATCGACCAAGAGGCCAGAGAACTAACAAAATCGATCTTGAACGAGACCAAGTCCAAGTTACGCATAAGATTACCCGCGCGCAGGTGATCACCATAGGAATGGTTCTTGCCACGCGCACATTACAATGTTTTGTTTAGCTTTGTTTGATCACGAGTTAAAAAAAAAGGCCATGTTTACTGAGTGAAAGTGGCGTTAACAACCTTGTCGCCATCCATAATCAAAAGAGTTGGATTCTCGCCACCACTCAAATCTTCACCCCACTCAAAGAAGACCCAACCCGAATCAGGAACAGCAGTCAACTCAACAACGTCACCGTAATAGTAGGGCCCAGTGTTGTTTAAACTCACTGAACCGCTACCCTCAACTTTAATCGCCAAAGTGACATCATATTTGATTTTGTATACACAGACAAGAGGTACTGCGCCGCCGTACTGTCTGACCTGGCCAGCTGTTTGTGAGAAATATGCCGCCTCAAAATGTTCTATTAGAATCGTTGAATAACCTTGAAGCGTTACTTCTTTTCCATATTGCATCAATTTGTATATGACTGTGCTGTTTCCCTTCTCATTCGGTACCAGTTCATCAGATGATTGAGAACCATCTCCGTTTATATCCACCCAATCTGCTCCAAGGGTGTAGTTTCCGAAGGAATCGTCGTCT
>JAOUJL010000277.1 GCA_029883255.1 Candidatus Bathyarchaeota archaeon
CAGTATCGAGCTAGTTCCGTGTACGTTAGCTCAGATATAGGCTTAGCGCGTTCAAGTTTGGCGCGCCCTACCAACGCTTTGCCAACCTCATCTAGGGTTACGCCGCGGTATTTCTGGCTGAATGCGTAAATTTGGATGGATCTGTTATAGAAGAATTTGTAGAGATCGATGTGGATGCCATATTTGAGCAAACATACTCTTCTTCTAACCTCTATGGGAATTTGGCTTTTCTTCAAACCCATGTTTAGAGCTCTATAGTAAAGGTATCGGAAATCGAAGTCGTCTCCGTTGAACGTTATAACGAAGGGGTAGTCCCAAAGCGCCTTGAAAATTTCCAGAATAAGCTTCTGTTCAGAATCATAATACTCAACCGTCACGTTAGGGGGCAACCTCTCGGAACCTTTCTCTAGCCCCTCACGTTTCAGAAGCAGAACCTTATTCTTTCCATCAGATCCTAGAAGCGTCGCGCAAATAACGCGATATGCCGCTTCCTGGGGGTCTGGAACGCGTGTAGGTATCGGTGAAAAAACCTCGATGTCGAGGGCTACTCTTCGAAAATTAGGAACTGGGTATTCAAGAAGCCTTGCCCATAATTCTATGTTTCGCAGCGATTGCTCGGTCTCGTCCTCGAATAATCTACAAAGTTGTTTAATCGTTTCTTCTGAAGGTTCGTGTCTAACTTGAATGAGTTTGTCATTCTCGATTTTGTAAATCATACCTGGAGCTAAGTTTCTGTCATAAATGTAGCTTTGATAATATTTGATAGCGGCTTCCCAAACCTTTGCCTCTTGTTCCTCGCCAGCGATTTCAGAATACTCTTTAGGTATTATGTCTCTTATGCATCCTATGGGGCGTCCTCCAATTGCCAAAGGGTCTTTAGCCACTACTTTTGTCACGGTTACCCGTCGGTCGAGCAAAGAATTATATTTCTCTAGAGTTTCGAAGTGGTCAAACCCAGTGTGTGACGTTAGACTAGCGATTTTTTCAAGTTCACTTGGCGGAAGATTTGCGAAGCAATATGGTTTGTGCCCGGTTGTGTCGTACCAAAAGTAAATTTTTCCAGATTCTGGTTCGTACAGTTTGATGCAAGCGCGTCTCTTGTTTCCATCGTAGGTGGCGGAGACGAAATATGAAGCGGATAGATTTCGAGGAGCTACGGTTGTAACGACAACTGTTTCCTTCTCTTTGGACAAACCTTCTTCAGGTGAAGAAGATTCTGTCTGTTTTTCTTTCACGGGTTCAGCTACGGTAAAGAAGTCATCTAAACGTTTTTTCATCGTCGTATCCATGACCCCTTATGTATAAGGTCTATATGCTAAAAAACTCTGTGATTATAGATTATCTCTTTTGATTTTGAATTCTATAAATAAGAATAGGAAAAAGGTAACATAGATGGAGCAAGTTTTTATGAAGATTTCTTCACTGCTAACTGGGTATTGAAGTGTTACGAGACGCTTGGACGCTCGCTATCGAAACAATGAGTTGGATTGAACTGCAAAGGATAAGCGAGCGTACAGCTTTGGCCAAAGCAGCAAAACAGCTGGGAATAGATGACTTCAGGGCTGTCAGGTTGGCGCACAAACTGGTGTGTGAGACAGGTCGAAGGAAAAATCTCATTGATTTTCTCATAAACTCAGTTTTGCCACCACAGTCGCTTAATGATTTTAAGCTTGGCCTACGAGCTTTTCTTCGCTTGTACACGTATGAGACAAAGATAGTGCATAGCGGTTTTGAGAAGGCGGTGAGAATAGCGCGAATTGGGCGTTCAATTTTAGGCTGGCGTGAACTACAAAGGGTCGAAGAAACGCTCGGGAAGATACTCAGTATTGGTATTGATGATGTTGTAAAAGGAATAAGTGATGAAGAGAAAGTGGGATTGTTAACCTGTCATCCTACATGGTTTGTAAAATATTGTTTTCGACTGCTTGGGAGAATGGAGGCGTTGAAATATTTAGAGAACTCCTTGGAAATTACGCCCACGTATATTAGAATAAACACGCTGAAAGCGACGGAAGAAACCTTACTTAGTGAGATAGAGAAAGACGGCGTTACTTTAGAAAAAGTGCCCAAACTAAAGCATACCCTTAAAGTGATAAAAAGCAAACAGCCACTCATAAGAACGCAAAGTTTTCATGACGGTTTTTTTTACATCCAAGATAAAGCCAGTTGCCTCGTTGCAGAAGTTGCAGCCCCTCAATGTGGCATGACAGTGCTTGATGTTTGTGCTGCACCCGGGGCGAAAACAACCTACTTAGCACAGCTAATGGAAAATGAGGGCACAATCTATTCTCTTGACTATTCAAAGCGGAGAATGAAAGTTTGGAAACGAGAAACAAAGCGTATGGGCGTCAAAATAGCTGTTCCTATGCTTGCTGACATGCGCAAACCTCTACCGACGAAACTTCTCGCTGACTTGGTGATTTTGGACCCGCCATGTACCAGCACTGGCACTTTTAGCAGGATGCCCTACGCTAAATGGAGGCTTA
>JAOUJL010000278.1 GCA_029883255.1 Candidatus Bathyarchaeota archaeon
GAACGTGCAAAAACCGTTTCTGATACAGAAGAAATCACAAAAATCAACAAAGAGTTGGATAGCTGGATGTCGGTGGCTGTTGAGCTCAAAGACAAATACCCCGAGCTCTTTGAGAAACTTCTACAAAAAATAAACGAGGACGAAAACCCGGAAACCACGGTTAACGAGTTAAACAGGGCATACGAGGCTGGAGATGAGAAGGCTAGACAAACAATACGGAAAGTCAGCGAATCATGTCTACAAGGCTTCAAGGAGACCCTAAGCCGCGCAGAAGTCTTCTATGATTCATGGGATTGGGAAAGCGAACTGGTGTGGAACAATCGGGTGCAAAAAATTCTTGAAAAACTGAAGAAGACACCGTACGTTTTCACTCTGGGCGGCGTTCTGGAATTTGACGCTGAAAAAGTAGTTAAAGAATCTGGTTTGAAGAAGAAGCTTGGCTTGAGAGACGACTACGAGGTTCCCTCTCTAACGCTTGTGCGCGCTGACGGCACGACACTCTACACAACACGGGATATCGCTTACACTTTGTGGAAGTTTGAAGGGGCTGAACAAGTCATCAACGTTGTTGGGATGCCGCAGAGTTTAGCCCAACTGCAATTGAAAATAGCCTTGCACGCGTTGGGCTACGGCAACTACGCAGACAATCTGGCTCACTTCGCCTACAACCTTGTGACTCTTCCAGGCTACAAAATGTCAAGCCGGAGAGGACGATACATAACATTCGACGAAGTCATGGACGAAGCGGTTAAACGGGCATACGAAGAGGTTTCGAAGCGCTCCCCGCAGCTGTCAGAGGAAGAAAAACGGGAAATCGCAAACTTCGTTGGCATGGGTGCGGTACGATACGCTCTCGTAGAAGTTGACCCCTCAAAACCCGTCGTGTTCACATGGGACAGAGTGCTCAACTTCGAGAAAAACAGCGCACCTTACATACAATATTCTCATGCCAGGGCATGCAGCATCTTAAGAAAGGCCGCAAGAAAACCTGAGAAACCGGCCTACAACCTGCTAAAAGAGAAGGTGGAGCGCGAAATAGTCATGGCTCTGGCAAGTTTTCCAGACATCTTCATCGAGGCAGCAGAGCTTCTCAAGCCCAACCTGATCGCTGACTTCGCCAACGCCCTAGCCGACAAATTCAACACGTTTTACAACGCTTTGCCAGTTATAAGAGCCGAACCGAAAGAACTCAGCGACGCAAGGCTCGCCTTGGTTGACGCCGTAAGAATCGTGCTGAGAAACACACTCAACCTCATAGGGATAGTGGCGCCAGAAAAAATGTGAAAGACTTATGGTGCTCCCTTAATTATCGTCACCGCTGTGCTCGTTCCAATCCTGTTTGCGCCAGCTTTAATGATGGCTACTGCGTCAGCGTATGTTCTTATGCCGCCTGCCGCCTTGACACCCATACGTGTGCCTACCGTACGTCGCATTAGCTTAACGTCTTCCATTGTTGCGACTTTGCCGAACAAGCCGGTTGAAGTCTTCACAAAGTCTGCTCCAGCCTCCTTAGCAAGCTTGCACGCGACTATTTTCTCTTTGTTTGTCAAATGGGCTGTTTCGATAATGACCTTGACAACTATCTTCTTTGATAAACGTTTAACATCAGCAACAGCCGCTATGTCCCTCTTAACAGCTTCATAATCCCCGGATTTCAGCGCGCTCAGATTGATAACCATGTCCAATTCCTCTGCTCCGTTCTCTATCGCTTTAACAGCCTCCAAAGCCTTGATTTCCGGCAGCGTAACCCCGAAGGGAAAACCTATTGTTGAGCAAACCTTAACGTTTGAGCCCTTCAAGAGTGTCGCAGCCATTTTTACATAAACGGGATTAACGCAAACACATCCAAAACTGTACTGTACCGCTTCTTTGCACAACTTTTCAACTTCACTTTTGGTTGCCGTTGCCTTGACAACCGTGGAATCTATCATCTTAGCCAGTTCTTCCCCTGAAATAGCCAATTTTTCACCTCTAGACATAGACTAATTTGCATGTCCTATTATTCATTTTTTAGATAGCTGATTGTCGAATTTGAACTGGGGAAAAGATATTCCTTTATTTCATTTCTTGTTTCGTTTTTCTCGTTATAAGCGAACTTACCATTATGGGGAGAATTATGGAAGCATCCCCTTCAATCATTACGTGGTCTGCCTTTTCCTTTATTTTATGCCATGAAACTGCTTCTCTTGGTCTTGCTCCAGACAGGCTTCCATCCCACTCGACAGCGGTGCTGATGTAAACAGCATAATCCAATCCATCCCTGAACTGGTTCCACCAAATAGTATGATGCTTTGATATGCCTCCTCCAATGATTAATGCACCAGTCTTCTCTGCGGTGAAAACAATGTCGTTCAGTTCGCTTTCATCTTTCAACAAGTTGATTCTGAAGTCATGGTCTTGTGAGAAGAACCATATTTGGTATCCGACTGCTCCGTCTGTGATGCCTGGGACGTAAACCGGT
>JAOUJL010000279.1 GCA_029883255.1 Candidatus Bathyarchaeota archaeon
ACTATCAAAAAATTATAGGGGGCTATATATAAGGGGGGGTCTAAAGAGAGAGACACACCAGACAACTTAACAACTCCTCAAAAACACACAAACAAATTTCAAAACCAAAGAACAAAACCATATATGCTCAACATAGTTATAATAATAGCTACATATATATGCTAAGCGTTGAGGTGGAAATTAATGAAGCTTGTAACAGTTCTCCTTCCCGAAGCCTATCTAGAAGGACTTGACGAACTCGTAAGAGCAGCTATGTACCCAAGTCGAAGCGCGGCGATTCGAGCAGCAGTTAGGGACATGCTTAAAAAAGAACTATGGGGCAGACGAGAATAACAAGAACTGTTTGCGTATGAAGAAGTCTAATGCGAAGAAACGTTAGAACGACCAACGAATTAACAACTAAGGTTGACCAACTATTTTTCCAAACAACGCATCGCAACATCTCTGATGCGTCTTGCAGCCTCACACGGGTCTTCGGCAAGTGTTATAGACCTCCCAACAATGAGGAAACGCGCACCTGCAGCAATAGCTAAGTCGATACCTCCCCCTTGAACGCCAACGCCAGGCGAAAATATGGGAACACGAGCCCCTAAAATCGCATATATCTCTTTTATTTTCTCTGGAAAAGTGGCGCCTACTACTGCTCCATCTGCGTTCCAAGACAACGCTTTTTCAGCAAAAATCAAGTATTGGGGCATCAACTTTTCGCTCTTAAAGTCACGCACCGTTTGACCGTATCCTTCACTGGCCCCTTTATGACTCATATACACGAGAAGAATAACCCCACGCTCCAGCTCCTTGGCAACCTCAAAAACTGGCTGAAGCCCTTGGTCCCATCCGACGAAAGGGTTAGCGATGACAGCGTCAAATCCGGCTTTGTAATAACATTCTGCGATTGAACGGTTAGTGTATCCTACGTCGTTGATTTTACAATCCATGATTGTTGGCAAACCATAATCGTGAGCTGAATTCACAATTTTCTGCACGCCGTCAAACAGGCCGAGCGGGAGAACCAGCTGACGATTTATCTTCACCGCGCAGATGTATGGATGCACGGTCTCCAATGTTTTGACGCTTCGATGCAAAAGACGCTGGGGCTGATCAAAGGGAAGATCTAAGGCTAAGACTATGTTTGAACCTGCTTTTTTTGTGGAACGATTCATTTTGTGTTTGAAAGACAAATTATCACTCCGTTAGATAACTGATATAGAGATTTAATATTTTAGATGCTATGTGTTTTGTGTTTGTGTGTGAGGAGTCTAGAATTCTGTAAAGAATTGGGGTTAGAAATACTGAAGTCTTTGGTAGGCAGCGGTGAAAAATCGTTGGGATTGTATAGGGCTCAAAGAAACGCTCCTACCGCTCATCTTCTTACAGTTCATAGCACCTTCAAAAAGTAACATTTAATTACTTCAAGCGTTTCTGGTTGACGGAAAATTGGAAAAGGAGATGAACAAACGTGATTATCGTTCAAATGTCTGACCTACACTGCACAAGTACGCCGTCATTTCTACGAGAAAAACTAACAACAGCTATAAACGAAATCAACCAGCTAAACCCAGACCTCGTAGTCATCACTGGGGACTTGACTGATATGGGATTCAAAACTGAGTTTGAAGAAGCAAAAAGATTCACCGACCAAATCAAGTGCCCCCGAAAAATCGTAACCATGGGCAACCACGACTCACTTTACACGGGCTACCTACACTACGAAAGTTTCTTCGGTCCCCCATCAGGAACATTTGAAAACCAAAAGTACCGAGTCATCTACGTCAACACTGCAAGACCAGACAAAGACGAGGGAAGAGTTGGAAGAGACCAGATCCAATTCATCAAAGAAAACTTCACCAAAGGAAAATTCAACATTCTAGTCATGCACCACCACCTGATCCCAGTTCCAGACACGGGACTTGAAGCTGCAATGGTAGAAGACGCAGGCGACGTTCTAAAATTACTTTCAAAGCTAAACCCAGACCTCGTATTAAGTGGCCATCGACACAGACCGTGGCTATGGAAACTGAACGACATCAACTTTCTATTCTCAGGCGCCGTTTCAACTATGAGATTACGAGGATTCTTCGAAAACTCGTACAACGTCATCAAAATCGAGAATGGGGAGATTAAGCCTAGACTGAAAGTCGTCGGAGGCTCTTTCACAGATTTCCCAAAACTGACATAAAAGCTAGAACAGTTAAAGTTCACCCAGTTTTTCAAGCTTAAATTTTACGATTTGAAAATCGTCTTCAAGCCCACGCTTATACTTCACATTATATAGTGCGGCAGCAGGGTGAAACGTAGGAATCACAGTCACTTGTAAACCAAGAAGCCTTGTAGTAAACGTTCTACCATGAAGCTCAGTGATACCTTCCACTGGAAAGCCAGCCTTAGAAAGGATATAAGAAGTTGCATGTCTTCCAAGCGTCACAATGAGCTTCGGTCCAATAATTTGGATTTGTCGAT
>JAOUJL010000043.1 GCA_029883255.1 Candidatus Bathyarchaeota archaeon
CAAGGAAAGGTTGATCCGAAAAAAGTTAGACTACCTGCCAAAGTTGTACAAGCTTGTTTCCTCTCATTCGCAACTTCTTGAGCCAAGCACGGTGGGTGCAGTAGCGCTGGACAAAGATGGAAACGTGGCGGCGGCAACCTCTACTGGAGGTTTTTCTCTCAAGTTTCCTGGAAGAATCGGAGACTCTCCTCTCATTGGATGTGGCACATATGCTGACAATGAAGCTGGCGCCTGCTCTGCAACAGGAATCGGAGAGATCGCTATCAAACTCGTTTTGGCGAAGAACACTTGTGACTCTATGCGTAGCGGAAAATCTGCGCAAGAAGCTGCTGAAAATTCAGTTAGACTTGTGAATCGAAGGATGCACGGTGGCTCTATGGGTTTGATCGCGGTGGACATGCTTGGCAGAATAGGTGCAACACATAATTCTCCGAATCTCTGCTGGGCGTACATGACAATGAAGACACGCCAGCCGAAAGCCGCGTTGAAGGCAAAGATCGTAAGAGAAGCTGCTTAGAACGCTTTTTCATCTTTTTTGCACTGTCAACTTTGTTAACAGGCGTATGGAAAAACTTAAAAAATCTTTATGTGCTTGGGTAAAATGACCAAGGGCTTAGTGGCGATAAAGGAGGTGAAAACGGTGGAGGAAGAAGAGGAGGAGGAAGAATGGGAAGAGGAAGAATGATAGGTTCTGCCGGATATTTTGAATTGTAATTTCTTGTTCTATACGTTTAAGCCTTTGTTCTACAGTTGATAACTTAAACTTATTATCTTTCCTTACTTCATTCTACATCAAATAATGTGAACGGAGAGAAACATGATTCGAGTTGCAGTGCTCGATAAGGATCGATGCAAACCGAAGCGTTGTGGTAGGCTCTGTTACCGTTTTTGCCCAAAGGTGAGAAGCAAAATCGAGGCCGTTCGATTTGAGGCCGATAAGCCTCTCATTGTAGAGGCCTTATGTATAGGATGCGGCATCTGCGTAAAGAAGTGCCCGTTCAAAGCACTTTCAATTGTAAATCTTCCTGATGAACTTGAAAAAGAATGCAGCCACCGGTTCGGTCCGAACGCTTTCAAACTCTTTCGTCTACCTACGCCTTCTCCTGGCATAGTGTTAGGACTGCTAGGTCAGAATGGAATTGGAAAAACCACCACGCTCAACATTCTTTCTGGGGAAACCAAGTTAAACCTCGGAAACTATGAGGAGCCCCCTGAATGGCCACAAATCGTTCAGCACTTTCGAGGCTCGACTCTTCAAGAGTATTTCCAAAAGCTGAGCGACGATGAACTCAGAGTGGTATACAAGCCGCAGTACGTAGACAAGATCCCACGGGTCGTTTCAGGAGATGTTAGAAGCCTCCTCGAAAAAGTGGATGAACAAGGCAAGTTGAAACTTCTTGCCGAACAGCTTCAGCTTCAAACCATTTGGGATCGAACTCTCGACGTTTTGAGCGGGGGCGAACTTCAGAGAGTCGCTATCGCTGCTACAATTTGTCGGGATGCAGATGTCTATCTCTTCGATGAACCTTCGAGCTATTTAGACGTGAAACAGCGTCTTGAAGTTGCGAGGACTATACGTGGCCTCAAGAAAGACGAAAAAACCGTGATGGTAGCAGAACATGATCTCGCCGTCCTTGATTATCTCTCTGATCAGATTTGCGTTTTTTACGGAACCCCAAGAGTTTACGGTATCGCATCGCACGTTCATGGGGTAAGAGTTGGAATCAACATTCACTTGGAAGGGTATATTCCAGACGAAAATGTTCGCTTTAGGAAGAGTGCAATCATCTTTCATGTGAAGCCTCCAACAACGGGTTTAGTGGCTGGTGAAACATTGTTGAAGTGGGATGCAATGAAGAAGGCGTTTGAAGGATTTGCACTGTCTGTGGTGCCTGGAGACGCAAAACAAGGCGAGGTTATTGGGATATTGGGGCCCAACGGCATTGGAAAAACGACCTTCGTGAGACTACTAGCTGGAATTGAAAAAGCCGACGAGGGGGCAGCTTCGATGCCATATAGATTAGATGTTAGTTACAAGCCTCAATACATTTCGGCGGAATATAAAGGAACCGTGGAGGACCTCTTAAAAAACGTAGCCAAAGACGACTTTGCCTCTAGTTGGTATCGAAGCGAAATTCTGCAACCGCTGAATGTGCAGCCTATCCTTGATCGGGACGTGACGGAGCTAAGTGGAGGCGAACTTCAGAAGGTTGCCATCACCACCTGCCTTTCAAAAAAGGCTCAACTGTATCTACTTGACGAGCCAAGCGCTTATCTAGACGTTGAGGAAAGACTGTCAATGGCTCGAACTATCCGAAGAGTGGTGGAGAATCGAAACGTAACAGCCTTTGTCGTCGAACACGATGTGGTGGCTCAAGATTTCATTGCTGACCGCCTCATGATATTCACCGGAGAGCCAGGAGTCTACGGCGTTGCCAATCCGCCTACCAGCCTTCGAAAAGGCATGAACACATTTCTGAAGGATATGGAGATTACTTTTCGGAGAGATCCTACGACAAAGAGACCGCGGGTGAATAAAGAAGGGTCTAAGCTGGATAGGTATCAGAAAAAAATCGGGGAATACTATTACGTGTCCACTAGAGAGAAGTAATGCACAATTTTCTTTTCGATTCCAAAATTCTTTTAATGGTTGAGACATACGCTATAGCGGAGGGTTACGTTGACCAAAGTCCGCACTCCAATCATCCTAATCAACTTCAAGACGTACACCGAAGCAACTGGAAAGAATGCCGTAAAACTTGCCAAGATCATAGAAAACGTAAGCTTGAAAACTGAAACTTGCATCGGACTAGCCCCGCAGTTCGTGGACATCGCTTCTATCGCTTGTACTGTGTCAGTCCCCGTATTTGCACAGCACATCGATCCTATTGCACCGGGAAGCTTCACAGGGCACATCCTTCCCGAATCCGTAAAAGTAGCTGGCGCCGTTGGAACACTAATCAACCACTCAGAAAGGCGACTAAAACTCGCCGACATCGACACCGCCATCAAAAGGTCACGTGAGGTCGACCTAGCTTCTGTAGTCTGCACCAACAACCAAGCTGTAAGCGCAGCCGTAGCCACACTCAGACCAGACATGATTGCTGTAGAGCCACCTGAGCTTATCGGAACAGGGATTCCAGTGTCCAAGGCTAAACCAGAAGTTGTTACGGGGACGGTGAAACTTGTGAAGCAGATAAACCCGGATGTAGTGATCCTCTGCGGGGCTGGAATCACAAGAGCAGATGATGTAGCTGCTGCGTTGGAGCTTGGCACCGAAGGTGTTCTTGTAGCCAGCGGTGTTGTGAAGGCGAAGGACCCATACAAAGTGTTGTTAGAGTTTGCTGAAAAGCTAACTTCTTAGTTAAAGTCTCCGTAAATCGTGTTTGGAGATGTCTCTCACAGCTGGCACGAGTGACCTTTGGGTAAAAAAATAAATAGATCAGTTCCCCTAGTTTGGACGAATGGAAGCTAGGACGCTGAAAGAGAAAGGAGTTTGGAAAGCAGAAAAATGCTTTACTTCCTAGCTTCCATTCTCTGTCCCTCTTTGCTCATTTCCCCCTCATATCAGGGACACTTATGGATTTGTCGCTTTCATCTTAAAAATCTTTTTGTTTTTTCTACAAATATGTCGCTTTTTTGCCAAAAAGAAAACACCACAACACGTATTGCTTTTGTTGTTAATGAGGATATGCTAACCTGAGCGGAATTCTACTGTGGAAAAAAGGTTGGGTAGCGGATTGGTTTTCTTACAACGAAAGCATCGAGCGTGGAACTCAACTCACGAACAGACCTTTTTGAGTTTTCACTTGCACGTTACTTCCTTCAGTCTCTCAAGTTTCTTCTTGTAGTCATAGGTCCATTTGTTTTCTTTGAAAAACTCGTACGAGATAGTTTGGCGCTTGAACGAGGCAACATCAAAGGTTACGTAGAGAAAACCTGTAATTAGTTTCTTCTCAGTTAGGCGATTCATTAAATCGATGAGTTTTGAAAACTCTGTTTTTGGGATATATGCATGAACTACGAGAGAGTGTTGGCCAATGGCTTTTCCATAATTAAAGATGAAAGGTTTGTTTTGCAGACTGTTAGTAAATTTGGCCAGCTTTTCTTCGTTTTCAAAGTCAATTTTGAAACCGCACATTTCAGATGTGGGAAGTGGATAGGGAAGTGTTGCAACTTCATAATCAGTGAGAAGACCACGTCCAACGATATGTTTATGGTATCGATATCTGACTCCCTGTGGTGTTATGTTCACCATTTCTGCCAGTTTGGTGAATTTGGTTGTTCCATCTTTCTCCAATTCCTTCAAAATCAATAGGTCAATTTCATCAACTCTAATGGAATAGGTTTTGGGTTCCACAAGTTCTCGAGGAAGTTTTTCAGACGCGTTTTGAACCGCGTCAATCCAACTTCTCCACTGGAAGTTCCATGATTTACTTTGAAAGTCAAACCAATCAAAATTGGGCACAACTTCGGTGAAATTAGTGGTGTGGTGGAAAATGTAGCGCGAAAATGTTTTTAGCTGCGCGGCTTCATCTAGATATTCTTCCAGTTCTTTCTTATACTCCGCCGGAAAGGCAAAAATAGTGTAATATCCATCGTATTTTCCATAGCATCGGACCACGTAGGTCCAATAGTCAAGATTGTCAATAACTTGCTGCAACTTCTTTTCCTGTCCAGGCTTAGATTCTGCAATGAGAACTGCCTTCATTAACCCGAGCCTAGTGTAGTCTAGGTTAGTCCTTATTTGAAGAAGACCTTCTTTCATCAACTTTCTTATTCGGAAGGTTACTGTTCTGGGGGGCAATCCTATTGATTTGGCTAGTGCCAAAACATTCCTTGGACCATACTTGCCAAGTCCTTCCAATATTTTTGCATTAATCGGATTCAACATTTTAAAATATTGAAGCATCCACTCATAATCTTCAAGTCTACTCATGGGACTGTCCCCTTATCGGACTTCTTCGATCTGTTACGGCTTACTTGAAGTCAGCATCAATGGGTTCTCACGTCATCAACGGGATCTCCCATAATATCCGGGTTTGGGCCTGGATAGGACAGTTTTCCGTTTTGACAGGGTTCTTCAGCTACAGTGGGAGACCTAGAAGGTACACTATCTACAGATCGCTGTAGATGACTAGATAAAGCCGTGCTATAGCAGCCATAGACGATCGACAGAGCCACTAGACAGACTAACAGGAGAGACTTGATTTTTTCGTTCATTTGTTTCTGTCTCCATTATATAATTGAGCAGTTTGTCTATTTTACTTTTCGCAAGAACTTCATAAATTCTTTGCATAAAACGTAATATTCTGATTGCTTGGATTGGGCTGAAATGTTGAAACCGTTGCAAGCCTATGGTTATATGACCCAGATGGGTGTGTGTGAATTGATAGAACTTGTGTGCGCTACACCAATTGAAGTGGGCAAGTGGCACTTGAGTAGATCTCCGTTGGAGTAAAAGAATAGTGAGTTACCTTGCGAGTGCCCATGTTGGAGTAGTAATGTGTCTTTGATGTTGAAAAAGGATGTTCCTAGTATCTCAGAGAGATGGTTTCTTTAGAATAGTGGGGTTTCTGCAAAGCACATTGATATACAAAACTTAAAATGAAGAAGCCAAGTTATGTAACATAAACTATGACTATGAAGTGCGATATCGCTGAGGCTATTACAAAGGCGTAAGAGGTTCAGGTTTGAAGGTTGAAGTTGAATGTGCTGCTTGTATTTTTCACCGTGGCTATCTGGAGATCATAGAGGCAACGAATGACCTGTCTATTCAGTTTAAGGCAATCTCTGCTTTTACACGTCTCTTGGCTAAGGAATTTAAGCCTAACAAAGTTCCTGCTTTTCTAGGCACAGAAAGGGACAGGTTAATAAAAAGACTTACCGGCAATCCAGACCCATACGCGAAAAAGAAGAGGTTGAGTAATCAGAAGGCCTTAGAAATTCTGCCGCTAGCGAAAAAACTTGTATCAAACCAGTCTTGCACGGAGGCTCGGTTCAGAAAGGCTTGTCTAAGTTCCATAGTTGGGAACATCATAGAATTTGGCATTTCAGATCACGTGTTCAAGTTTCAAGACATTAAAAGGCTGATTCTACGAGCTGAAGAAGACTTGGCTATTGACGAAATCTCTAAAATTTTTGATACGGCAAAGAAGGCAAACTGGATCCTATACTTAACCGACAATGCGGGTGAGATAGTCTTTGACACACTGCTTGTGCATGAGCTGAAAAAATTGGGGGCACACGTTGCGGTGGCGGTGAAAGGCAAACCGATAAGTAACGACGCTACTCTTGAAGACGCCAAATTTGTAGGAATGCATGAAGTTGCAGATGACATAATAACTACGGGTACAGATGCTGTTGGCTTGATTCCTGATGAATGCTCTAGCGAATTTTTAACTTCATATAACTCAGCAGATTTAGTGGTAGCAAAGGGCATGGGACACGCTGAAACGCTTACAGAACTTAACTTAACTTCTCCACATGTGCTTTTGATGAGAACAAAATGTAATCCCGTTGCCAACTTCTTTAACGTAAGCAGAGGAAAAAACGTTGCTAAACTGATGGTTTAAACGTTGATGATGAAAATAGACATAGATTTACCCAAAATTCATGTTGGGCCGAATGTTCTTTCCAATTTTGACAAAGCAATTCAAATGGAATGGATTGTAACCAACGGCTTAGGCGGATATGCCTCCTCAACAGCGTTAGGAATCAACACCCGAAAGTACCACGGACTTTTGGTTGCCGCCTTCAATCCCCCCGTAGACCGCAGGGTGATTCTCACCAAACTCGATGAAGAAATTCAGATCAAAAACGAAACATATCCCATAGGATCAAACGAGTTCAAAAACGGTGTTCGACCTAAGGGCTATCAATTCCTATCCAACTTCTCCCTTGATCCTCTTCCCGCATACACATATACTGTACACGGTTTTCAACTTCAGAAAAAAATCTTCATGCGACAAGGAGAAAACGCAACTGCGGTGATATATGAGGTCTTTAATTCTAACGAAAACGAGGCGCTTCTTCGGATCTCACCACTGGTAAGCTCTAGACATCTTTACTCGGTGACGAAAAAAGAAAACTTGGCTTGGGACTTTATCCAAAAGGTGTTTGAAAAAGGAGTAATTGTCAAACCATCCAGTTTGCCATCAACTTTAATCCTCTTTTCAAGTGAAGGACAATATTTCGCTGGTAAAGGCAAGTGGGTTAGAGAAATTTACTTTCGAGTGGACGGCTCCCGCGGGGAAAGCTGTCTCGACGATAGCTTTCATCCAGGATTGTTTGAACTCAGGATAGCTCCGAAGGAGAGAAAGAACTTTTATGTCATTGCAAGCGGGGGGAGAAACGAAAAGGAAGCTCATACCCTTCTTTCGTCAATTTGCGAAGAGCCAGACCACGCAAACCTTTTATACAATCAGGAGTTGAAACGTCGAAAAAGCTTGCTAACAACGTTTCAAAAACGGTACGCTGATGTTAAGATGGAAGACTGGCTGAAATGGCTCATCTTGGTAGCCGATTCGTTCATTGTGGACAGGGAGTCAACTAGGACAAAATCTGTGATCGCCGGATACCACTGGTTTGAAGATTGGGGAAGAGATTCGATGATTTCTCTGCCAGGGTTAACACTTGTTACAGGCAGATTTGAGGTTGCAAAAGAGATTCTGTCAACGTTCAAGCATTATTGCTCCAAAGGCCTCATTCCTAATAGATTCCCAAATCAAGTTGGAGACAAACCAATCTATAACACGGTGGACGCCACTCTCTGGTACTTTAACGCGGTTCTTCAATATCTCAAATACACAGGAGACTTCGATTTCGTCAGATTGCAACTGTGGGAAACATTACAGTCCATCATGGAGCATCATATTCAAGGAACATTGTACGACATACACATGGATGATGACGGGCTAATCGCGCATGGGCCGCAGTTAACATGGATGGACGCCATGGTAGGCGGTCAGTTTGTCACGCCCAGAAATGGAAAGGCCGTGGAAATCCAGGCGTTATGGTACAACGCTCTAAAAATCATGGAACTTCTTGCCATATACTTCAACCAAAAGGAAGACGCAAAGAAGTATTGGGATATGGCTGAAAAAACTAGAAAAAGTTTCTTAGAGAAATTTTGGAACCCGCAAAAATGTTGCTTATTTGATGTGGTTTGCGAAGGACAAGGAGATGAAGCGTTAAGGCCGAATCAAGTGATTGCTGTTGCGTTAGACTTTTCTATGCTGGACAGAGCGAGAGAGAAAGAGATTGTTGAAAATGTTTGGAGAAGGTTGTGGGGCAAGTATGGGTTGAGAACCTTACCGAAAGATGACCCGCGGTACGTGGGAAAATACCTAGGAGACTGGACGCATCGGGATAGGGCGTACCACAACGGTACGGTTTGGGCTTGGCTTCTCGGGCCTTTGATCACTGCCTTCCTAAAAGTCAATGACTACGAGGAGCATTGGAGAAGCTTCGCTTTCCAAAATTTCTTGCAGCCTCTGTTTCAGAAGGAGACTTTCAAAGCGGGGCTCGGGACGATAAGCGAAATATTTGACGGTGACCCGCCTCATACCTCTCGGGGATGCGTATCTCAGGCTTGGAGTGTAGCAGAACCTTTGAGAGCCTTTATTGAGGGCGTTTTGCTGAAGAGGCCTCCATACGAGAGACAGATTCTAGCTGGCGTTGAGTATTGTTGTTAACCTAGGAAAAGGTGTTTCTCGGGGTTCTGTGCGTGTTTGTGCCTTTTCTATTCGCCATCTACTGTGTGAACCAAATAGGGTGATTAATGTATATGAGGATTTATTTGTTTTAGATAATACGAAATTCTTGATAGTTGTTTTCAAGTCTTTAATTAGTGGTTCAAGGGCTAATCCACATGAGAAATTTTGGGGGTTAAGTTCTATTTTGTATCATACCTCGACTGTAGCGATACCGAAGGTTCGGTTGAGTTCTTTTAGTTGTTCTATGTAGTCGCCATAAACCATCACGTGGTGATTGCCTGATGTTTTATGGATGAATTCTCTTGGGTCATCGATTTTTACCTTCACCGTTATCCTACAGTAGTCCTCTATGTCCTCACAATCCACAATCTTTCCGTTCGCAATAAGCATGCTCTTCAAGTCGCCTCCTAGACGGCAAATGGTAACTTCTTGGTCGAAGTTCATTTTCACAAAAGCAGTCAGACTACCAGTAAATTTCTCCTCATGATAATTCCTTAATACATAGGGTGCTGCACATGCATCATACCCTTTCATCTTTCGAGGGCACACGCAGTGACTTAGAATGATGGTTTTATTGTTAAGGTCAACGAATGTGTTACCCATGAAGCACGGCTTGTTAGTAAGGTGATGTAGAATAACCATAGAGAGGAGGGAGACGATGTCTGCTTCACAGGCGGCGGGCATTCCCTCATCCCTCAAATTCGTATACGCAAAGCAAGGAACGGGTAATGGATCACCACCGTAAGCCATTGTTATTGCCTGTGCGCTCTTCTTTTTTAAGAGATCTTTCATTACAAGATATAGTCTCGCCACTGCTATGAGGTCTTCTTCTTGTGGTTCAACAATCTTTTCTGCCTCTTTCATCCACTTTTTAACCGTGGATGTTGCACGTTTTTCCTCTATGTTTTTCCATCTTCCAATTACGTCTTTGCTTTCTACGTATTCCAGATCGATTCCAAATCTTTCTTTAATAGCCTCAAACCCTCCGGGAATGCGACAAAGGAATCTCTCCCAATGGGGATAGTCCGCATTCAAAACCAGTATTTTTGTATGTTCTATCTTTTTCTTGACTGAAAGAAGTCTTAAGCGTGAATTTACATCAGGATAATCAACGGTAACCCATGCTTTTTCTCTGGGATGGATGTATTCTAA
>JAOUJL010000280.1 GCA_029883255.1 Candidatus Bathyarchaeota archaeon
TCTGTAGGTGCAGTCAGAAGAGCGATTAGAGAATTTTATGAGAAGAAAGGTGAAAAACCAAGCTGGCTACAAGATGAATTGACCATTGAGGAGAAGCAAACTTTAGAAGAGGAGGAGTTAGCCAAAATTCTTTCAGAGAAGTTAGTCAGAGTTCTCTCAAAGAAAATCGGAGAAAAGTAAAAAAACTGCATGGAAGAAGCACATTGCTAAAAGAATATGTAAGCAGAGTCGAGGAGGCTTGCGGAGAAGGTAGAGATTTCATCATTATCTTAAAGCATGCTAAAAGAGAAGAAGCCGTTAGAAAAATACTTGAGAAATGTAAGGTCAAACGCGCTTTAACAAAGGTTATGACGATGGGAAAATACAAGGACAAAGACATTAGTGTTTTCATAACCGGCAAACTTATCATTAAGGGGTTAAAGGGAAGAAAAGAAGCAGAAGAAATCCTAGAAGAACTGCTCACATAGTTAGAAACATACAGCATATTTTCATGAAACGCCGCGTCTCATGAATGCATAATTATTTGTTTACTTTGCGTGCTTCAACTTTCACACTTGTTATTTTCCCTTTCAACTCTTCAGAAACATCAATATCATAGCTCGACTCAGATACAACCTTGACCTTTTCGAATCCTGCTTTCCTTATCGTCTCCAAGTATTCATTTTTTTCCAAAGCTCCCGCAATGCATCCTGCCCATGCGTCAAAGCTTTTCTTTATTTCTTCAGGCAATTTCCCCTCTGTGACAAGATCAGAAATCATAATCCTCCCGCCAGGCTTCAATACTCTATAGGCTTCACTGAACACTTTTTCCTTGTCGATGGATAGGTTGATGACACAGTTGCTGATAATGACATCAACCGAATTATCCTCAACCGGGAGACTCTCTATCTCACCCAACCTGAACTCCACATTTGCGTAACCATATTTCCTGGCAGTAGATTCCGCTCTCTCAATCATTTCTTCTGTCATGTCAATCCCGATGACTTTTCCTTTATGGCCGACTCTTTTAGCTGCAAGAAAAACATCGATTCCGCCCCCTGAACCCAGGTCGAGAACGGTGTCACCTTCCTTCAAGGCGGCTAACGCAACGGGATTTCCACATCCTAAACCCATGTTAGAAGCTTCTGGAACATTTCGCAGGTCTTCATCAGAATAACCTATTCTCTTCCCAAGCTCAATGAGAGAAGGACCACATTCACATGACGGACAACAGGACCCTCCCGCTTTCACCATCTCACCATATCTCTTCTTAACAAACTTCTTGATTTTTTCCTCTTCCATGTTCCTTCCCTTCTAGCTAAGAACAAGAATTTTGTCTCTTAAATACCTTATAACTCACTTCTTAGACGTATCCAACCTTATCTTCGGAACGAACCTTCTTAGCAGCAATGAATTCCCAGCCACAGTAATATCGCTTAGAATCATAGCGATAGCAGATATCTCTGGTCTTAAGAGGATTTCAAAAAATGGAAACAAAACACCTGCAGCTATTGGAATAGAGAGGACATTGTAGAAAAATGCCCAAAAAAGATTTTGCTTAATCTTCCTTAATGTCTGTCTACTTAGTTGGATGGAAGCAATAACGTCATGAAGATCTTCCCTAATTAGAACGATATCGCCAGCCTCAATCGCGACATCCGTCCCAGATCCAATAGCTATTCCAACATCGGCTTGCGTTATGGCTGGAGCATCATTTATTCCATCGCCAACCATGGCAACGATTTTCCCCTCATTCTGCAAATCCTTTATTTGGTTAACCTTCTCTTCTGGAAGAACCTCTGCCAAAACCTTGTCTATACCTACTTGTTTAGCGACCGCATAAGCAGTTCTTTCGGTATCCCCAGTAAGCATGACAACATCAAGATTCATTTTATGCAGTTCTTGTACCACTTCTTTGGAATATTGCTTTAAAGTGTCAGCGACGGCGATTAGACCGCTCACTTTCCGGTTGACCGCCAAGATCATAACAGTCTTTCCCTCCTTCTCCAAACGTTCAACCGTACCTTCAAGGTGATCTATCGATATTCTATGATCTTCCATCAGCCCCCTGTTGCCAACCAGTATGTGTTTGAGTTTGTATTTTGCTTCTACACCTTTTCCAGGCATAGTTTTGAAGAACTTCGCTTCTGGAGTGTTAATCTCCTCTTCTTTTGCCCTCCTCAAAATAGCCTCGCCGAGAGGATGCTCCGATCTTCTCTCCGCGACAGCCGCCATCTTTAACACCTCTAATCTGTTCTCTCCGATTATATCCGTGACCTCTGGCTTTCCCTTTGTTAACGTTCCAGTTTTGTCAAAGACTACAGTATCAAGTTTACCTATGATCTCCAGCACTCCGCCACTTTTAATCAAGACCCCATGTTCAGCTCCCTTTCCCATCCCAACCATGATCGCAGTTGGGGTGGCTATGCCTAGGGCACAGGGACAAGCGATAACTA
>JAOUJL010000281.1 GCA_029883255.1 Candidatus Bathyarchaeota archaeon
TGTGAGTATAAGGCAAGCAATTGTGGACGATCCGGAGCTATCGCCTGAGCCGAAACTCACGTTGATTGTTGAGAAGAAGATTCCGGGAGAATTAATTCCAGAGTTTCTGAAAATAAATGGAGTGGCTAAAGTTTCAGTTTATTAAAGGAATTGCGATCTAATTTTGGTTTCAGGTTATGAGATGTTCAAATTATCAAAATACGTCATTATCCATCGGTCTTCACGTTTTTCAATGTGCATCGTCACATTCTGCGACTTTTCTGTTGCCATCAATTCGTCCCATTGAGCTGTTGGAATATCCTTTGGGGTTGCTTCCACCCTTGGATAGGTGTCGTTGTATAATTGTAAAACTATGTGGGTTGTGCCATCTTCAACATATTCATATTTGTTCTGAACTGTTGCGTTGAGTTTAACGTAAGTTACCGCACCGAACAATTTCATGAAGTCTAACCGTGTGTTGCGTACTAGCTGTTCGCTTGTTAATCCTTCCCCATTCATTGTTATGACTATATTATTGGTTTCTGACGCGTCGACAATTGCAAATCCTGCTAAATATATGGTTTCATCCGGTTCATAGGTGCCTTCACGCCAATAAATCGGCACATACCATGCAAGGCTATAGTTGTTTGGCGAGATTTCAATTGGGTAAAGCAAAGGCATTTCCGCGTGATAAATGCCCATAGCTGGTTTGGGCAGTCTTCCTTCAACCAAGTCTTCAGCTGTCATACCAGAAATGTAGTCGGCTAATTTGAAGTCGTAAAAGAAAACGCCCTCTCGTGTGGCTTTGAACACGCCAGCCAAAGTTCTTTGATTTCCAACCGGGTTAACACAGACAAGAGCCACACTATCGTTTGTTTCTGGATCAACAACGTAGCGTGTGTCCTCTGTCATTTGGAAGCGTTCGCGACTTGGTGGAATTATCCATAAGAGACCACCAGCCCAATAGTCAAAGCCGTCGCCTCTTCGGAAACATCCCATTTCATTTATCATTCCTTCCAGCCAATTTTCATCGTAGATTTGCGTAATCCAGAATGGAATGTCAGATGAGTTTGTTTCACAGTATGTGTTGCCTTGTGAATCGTAAACAAGAGGCGTCTCATATATTCTGATAAGGTCAAAACCTACGTTATAACGTGTTAGAACGTAGGCCAGATTGTTTGAAGTCATATTCCATGTTGCGTAGGCAACACCGTAGCTTTTTGCCATGTCCCCCATGTATGAGCGGAAATGGATGTCATGATCCCACCAGAGTCCTTCTCCTACAACAAATTCGCTCTGCACTAATTCCGGCGTTGCGGTTGGGTCAGTTGCATCTATTATCACGAAACCTTTAACGTAATTCTCCGCTAGAACGTTAGTTGAGCCAATAGCGGCCACCCAAACAAGTTTTCCTTCAGGAGATTTTGTTATGTGACAATCCAAGATGCGCATGTTGCTTCCGAATGCGGACATGTGCCGCCTTGCAATGGACCGGGCAAGTTCCTCTGTGACGAGGCGCACCATATTATCCGGGATAGTGCCGTTAAACGGCAAGCCAGAACCCGACTTTACGAAATTGTTGTTGAAATATGCAGCATTTGACACTCGCTGAATTTGTCCGAAAATTATCATTGTAGAAGCTGAAAGCAGATAGATGAGAAAAAGAACCCCAACTATTTTCCTTTGAATTTTCAGAGAGGCTTTCCATGGAATGCGGGGGCGAGGATAATGGCTTGTTGAATTCTCATTTTCTTGGTTAACACGTCTCAACATGAAAGCAGATTCAATGAAGGCGACGAAGAGTCTGAGGAAAATCAGTAAGTAAACGAAAATACTCAATGGAGTTTCGAAAAGCTGAATTATAAAGAAAAGAAACAAGCCTATGAGAAGTGAAACGATGCGAGAAAGCGTCTTCCAACTGAATCTTCTTGGTGGAATGGGAATATACCACAGAAAAGCCCAAGCCAGAAGAAACAAAAACAAATTCAATGTCTTTCACCATCACTCTAAATCTTGAATTCGAATATTTAAATCGATTGAAAATGTGAGATAAAGACATTTATTTGAATCTCTTTAACAGCCTCGTAGAAAATCGTGGTAATTGATATTGTAATTTTGTGTTTTTAAACCGTTAGGAATAATAAAGAGCATTCATTCGATAAATTTTTCCAGATGAGGCTTGTAGATGCCTAAAGTAGGTGTTTACATTTGTCACTGCGGCTTAAACATCGCCGGCGTCGTTGATGTAGAGAAAGTCACTGAATACGCTAAAAGCCTGCCAGATGTTGTAATAGTTAAACACTACACCTACATGTGCTCTGAGCCAGGACAGCGCATGATTCGAAAAGACATCAAAAATCATAAACTTGACAGGATAATTATTGCAACATGCTCGCCTCGAATGCATGAGGAAACCTTCCGTAAAGCAGTTGCTGGAGCGGGTTTGAACCCTT
>JAOUJL010000282.1 GCA_029883255.1 Candidatus Bathyarchaeota archaeon
AAGAGTGTCAAGAACCATGGAGCCTGTTACTTTTGCTGGTTCTTCTCCTTCCTTTACCACTATGACTTTCTTTTCGCATTTTACGCACCAGAGGTCTCCGCTTTTTAACCTGAAGAGTGGGGAGGCACAAGCTGGGCAAGCTAACTCCGTTAGGGTTGCGCCTCTCCGCAGCAGGTCAGCCATCCGTCTAATATGTTGTTCTTCCCTTTGTTCCCGAGACAAGTTTTAAAGCCTCAAAACAAATAGGTATAAAAGCCTATATAACTTGATTATCACGAAATTATGAGGGTGGCAACTTATGGTTAGGAAGAAGAAACTGCAGGAATATGAAGAGAGAATAAAACAAGCATTAGTCGTGCTTGGAGAAATTTCTGAAGACAAAACTACGCCTAGAAACATTAGGAGAGCGGCAAAAAATTCGATGGAAACTCTGCAAACAACAGAGTACACATACGCTGTGAGAGCCTCAAACGCCGTATCACTTCTAGATGAAATTTTGCAAGATCCAAACATGCCACCTTACACACGGGTAAAATTATGGAACGTAATGAGTCTTCTAGAAGCCATAAAAGACTAATACACAAATGTAAACGATTGTTTTCTGATTAAGGAGCGCCGAATTGAATGAAAATCTTTCATTATCGGGATGTCGAAGCGAAGGATGCAGGGGAAGGCACTTCGAAAGTGAGAGTGCGGTGGCTTATCACGGAAGAGACGGGAGCTGAAAACTTTGCCATGCGATTTTTCGAGATGGAGCCCGAGGGCTACAGTCCTTTTCACAGTCATCCTTGGGAGCACGAGGTCTTCATCCTAGAAGGTGAAGGCATCGTGGTTGGTGGGGGAGAAGAAAGAAAGTTTAGAGCTGGCGACGTCATCTTTGTTCCACCTGATGAGAAGCATCAGTTCAAGAACACTGGTGAAACGACTGTGAAGTTTCTATGTCTTATACCCTATGCACAGAAATGATGGGTTTCTAAAGCGCACGCTCATTTCAACATTAAACTGCTCGCTAGAAATATATGCTAGTTGTTACATGTAGTTCTGGGTTTCAAGGAGGATGAGCCTCTGAAGTATGATGTAGTAATCGTTGGAGCCGGTCCGGCAGGAATATTCTCAGCTCTTGAACTTGCAGAAAAAACCAACCTCAGCATCCTCATGCTGGATAGAGGACCAGACATAAACCAGCGTAAATGCCCGGCAAGCCGCGGATTTGAATGTGTTCACTGTGAACCGTGTTTGCTTTTATCGGGGTGGGGTGGAGCAGGAGCCTTCAGCGACGGTAAACTTACCTTGTCTACTGAGGTGGGTGGATGGCTTGACCAGTACATTTCAGAAAAAAGCCTTGATAAGCTGATAAACTATGTGGATAGCACTTACCTAAAATATGGGGCAACCGAGCACGTTTATGGAGGAGATGTTGAAAAAGTAGAGGAGATTGAACGCAAAGCCTCATTGGCTGGTTTAAAGCTTATTCGCCAAAAAATCCGGCATATGGGCACCGAGAGATGCGCTCAAACCCTTCGAAAGATGCGTCAAGAATTAAACGGCAAAGTTGAAGTCAAACTGAAAAAAGACGTCAAGGGTCTCATAGTTAAAAATAAGACTGTTGAAGGTGTCGAAACAGTAAACGGTGAAAAGTTCTTCGGGAAGTATGTGATTGTTGCACCTGGAAGAAGCGGAGCTGAATGGCTTCAAGCAGAGGCACAGGCCTTAGGTTTAAAGACACTTAACAACCCGGTTGATGTTGGGATAAGGGTTGAGGTTTTGGCTCCTGTTATGGAAGAGTTAACAAGTGTTCTTTATGAGCCAAAGTTTATTTACTATTCGAGAGTTTTTGACGATCAGGTTCGTACCTTCTGTGTCGCGCCATATGGTGAGGTCATAAGTGAATCCTATAACGGAGTTTTAAGTGTTAATGGTCAAAGCTACGCGGAGAAGAAGACGAAGAATACGAACTTCGCCATTTTGGTGAGAACCTCTTTTACAGAACCGTTCAAAGAACCGATAGCTTATGGAAAATATCTTGCCAGGCTTTCGAACCTTCTCAGTGGAGGCGTAATGATACAGCGTTTAGGCGATTTGGAAGCCGGAAGAAGGTCAACACCTGAAAGGATTGCCAGAAGCGTGGTGACTCCCACATTGAAGAATGCTACACCAGGCGACTTAAGCTTTGTTCTGCCATACCGCTACCTGGCTGATGTAAGAGAGATGCTTCAAGCCCTAGATAAAATCGCTCCGGGCATAAATTCAAGGGACACACTACTATACGGCATTGAAGTGAAATTCTACTCCTCAAGACTCCAGCTGAGCAACTGTCTGGAAACCAAAATCCATAACTTGTTCACAATTGGTGATGGAGCAGGCGTCGCAAGAGGGCTGGTTCAAGCTTCGGCATCAGGCGTTATTGTGGCAAGGGAGATAATGAAGAGA